>NZ_JAAFKD010000064.1 GCF_013299165.1 Microcoleus sp. bin38.metabat.b11b12b14.051 | reverse complement strand
CGCTTAATACCTGTGAATGCAAATTAATATCAGCAACGCACCGCCCGACGGCCGCCGCCACAGGCCGCAAACTAGCAACTAAATCTACCATATCCGGCAAAGAAAGAGCTTGCCGCGCGTCAGAAACCGATTTTTCCGGTTGCGGGTGACACTCAACAATCAATCCGTCAGCACCGCAAGCAACCGCGGCTTTTGCTAAAGGCGCGACTAATTCTCGCTTGCCGACTGCGTGAGAAGGATCTACAATTACTGGCAAATGAGTTAACTGTTTCAGCGCTACGACTGCACCTAAATCTAAGACGTTGCGGGTGTAATTGTCGAAACTGCGGATGCCTCTTTCGCACATGACTACATTCGGGTTTCCGTGGCTGAGAATGTATTCGGCGGCCATCACAAATTCTTCGATGGTCGCTGACAAGCCGCGTTTTAGTAAGACTGGTTTTCCGGCTTGACCGATCGCCTTTAACAACTCGAAATTTTGCATATTGCGGCTGCCTACTTGCAGCATATCAGCATAGGCGACAACCGGCTCGATTTGGGCGATCGACATTACCTCTGTTACCACGGGTACACCGTAACGGCGGCTGACATCCGCTAAAATTTCCAGCCCCTCAATTCCCATTCCTTGGAAAGCATAGGGAGAAGTGCGGGGTTTGTAGACTCCCCCGCGCAACGCCTGCACCGGTGCGACTGAGAGTTTGCTGGCGACTGTCTCCATTTGTTCGGAACTTTCCACGGTACAGGGCCCGCCGACGATTAACAATTCTGTGCCGCCCACAGAGACTGTTTCGGATAGTTTGACAATAGTTTGGTGTTCGGGATGAGATTTGGTTGCGAGTTTGGCTTCTAACATGATGGAATTCTTCTCGAAAATTAGGTGATTGGTTGACAACAAAAAACCCGGAACTTTTAAGGAGTTCCGGGTTGGCGCGAAAAGACAGCACGACAATTTACCCAGAACTCCTGCGGGGCCAAAAATAAAAGCCGTAGTACCAGTTACTGAATAATGTCATTGCTGTTTTCGCTTGTGTTCGATTGGTGGATGGGAAAAGAAGTAGAAAAAACAAAACCGCAGGTGTTAGTCTGCGGTTCGCCCGGATGTTCACTGTGAATTGTAAATTCACTCCGGGCGAACTTGACCTTGCCAAAAATAAAAATAGCTGTTTGCTGTGAACATAAGTGAAGGGATGCGATTTATTGATTAAATGCAATACTATTCGCTAACCTAGCACGGACTGGTAGGAATGTCAAGGATTTTTTGCCCTATGTAGGGAAACGGCATTGCCGTGTCCGGCCCCGGAGGAGACGGCATTGCCGTGTCCCTACGGCAATTACTCGTTACGAGGCTGAGCCTGGTAACGCAGATCCCGAGGCTCTGCCTCGATTTTCAAGAGCGAGGCAGAGCCTCTAGATATAGGTTCCCAGGCTCAGCCTGGGAACGAGTGAAAAATTACTTATTGTCATTGCGAGTCCGCGAAGCAATCTCGGGTTTTGGCGATTGCTTCGCTAAGAGCTCGCAATGACAGAATAAAACTCGCAATCACACAATTATGATTTCAATCCCAGCCGAAGTCTCGATCGCACAAATCGGCTAATCTCTGATTGGGCGATCGATAATATGCTCTTAATTGCTCGTATACTGTCTCGCTGACCGGCGGATATTCGGTAGCGTTGTGCTTTCCGTAGGTTTCTAATTGGTGCGGCGGCAAGCCTAGAAATTCTAACACGCTGTTGTACGTGCCGCCGGGATTTGCATACAAATCTTCGCTTTTGAGGATTAAAAGTTGTGATTTCGGAAATAGCTGCATCCAGGCTGGAAGTTGGTCGGCGTAGAGGCCGCGGGCTAGATATGTATGGTGTTGGTGTTCGTAACTGTAGTAATTTGGGTTGGCTTCAAGTTTTTCGAGTTCGCCTTTGAGTCGATCGTGTTCCTGGGCGATCGCACTTTCGAGAGATAGCGATTCGCATTTAATTTTGATCTCGTGATAATAGTGAGAAATCGCTCGGTCAACCGGGTTTCTCAGCAATATGATTAATTTTACTTCAGGACATAACTGGTAAATGCGCTGCGGAACATGGGGGTGAAAAATGTAATAGGGGCTGGCTTCTCCTGTTACCTTGTCTCCGCGTTCTACTGAGGATGGAAATTGGGAGTAATACCATTCTGCACCTTTGTCGAATTGGAGGTCGAAATAATGGATTTCTTTTTGGGCGGCGGGGGCGATTTGGGGATGTTGGGTGAGATAGGCGTACAGGGAGGTTGTGCCGCCTTTTTGGGCACCGATGATGATGAAATTTGGGGGTTTGGAGGGTTGTTTCATGGGTGGGTGATGATATTTGGCGCTTCGTTGGTGTGGGTTTGCGCGTCGAACTGTTGATAAATATAGCTTACAGTCGAGTTACGATCGCGCGATCGTCCAATTAACTCGGCAGGGTTGTGGTTTTTTTTGCTATATCTGTTATTAGATCGATATAGGGACAAACCGATAAGTCCTTATGTCGATAAACGCCCATATCCGATCGCGCGCCTGTGTGTCAGGCTAGACACATAGACAAATCGATATAGCGATATGGCAACTTTGACTACAAGTAAAACTGTGTCCGTAAAAATCTATCTACCTGAAGAGACAAGAGCCAAGTTCAAAGCATCTTGCGCCATGCGTAGCCTCAGCATGAATGAGGTTCTGTTGGAGTACATCGAAACCTGGTTGCAGGAAAACGAACCGGTTTTAGAGTCAAAGCCGAAGCGCGTCAAGACGGCTACCAAAACTGAGGAGACAGACTGATGACCGATCGACTATATCCAATAAACGGCATCCTCGAACAGACCGCGAGGGACAAATGTTGAGAGATTCAGACAACCCTGAGAAATCTTGGGAAGATTTAGAAGCCGAACTGCTTCCTAACCGTCCTTTTTATGCCCCGGGCGAGACTGAAATCGAAAAAGACCTTTATGCTAAGCGACGATGTGCTCAGCAACAAATGAAGGCTGAAAAACGCCCCGATATTGCAGGCGGCTCTTATTACTACTGCACGGAGACAAATAATGATGACTGACTCGAATTACCGACTGCTACCACCGAAAGATGAGTACGTGCAAGTGTCTATCTATCTGAATCGGGTTCACTTGGATGGATATACGCCCGAGCGCGCGATCGCACAATTGATCGAAATGGGTTATGCTCCTAGTTTGCAATACCAGTGGAATCCCAAACGCAACGAGTTTGATTTGTTTGCTGTGATTCACGATCGCCCGATCGCAGATTCACTGATGGATAAACAGGCTTGTGATGCTCTCTGGGCTGCTTTTAACGAATCTTCGCTTTACGTGATTGGTTGCGAGGCGGCGCAAAATCCTAATTGGCTAGCAGCCGGCGGCTTTAATGACCCGCGCCGTCAGGCTACACCGGAGGAAATTGAACCACTGCCAGCAAATGCTACGGCTGCTGCTTGATATTTGTGGACGATCGCACTTTTGGACAATACATCAAGTGCGATCGCGCGATCGGGTGGGAACAGGACACGGCAGTGCGGTTTCCCGAGCGGGCGATCGCACAACAACCGAAATTCGAGCGCACATTTATTGCGGTTTTTGGGTAGGGAAACGGCATTGGCCAAAGCTGCGTCAACAATCGCCTGGAACCGTTTTTAGAGATCGTTCGTAGCCGAGTCAGATCCCCCTAAATCCCCCTTAAGAAGGGGAGTAGGGGTTGACTTTGAGCAGGCTCTTGTCCCCCCCGACCTAAGGGGGGCTAGGGGGGATCGGGTTTTAATCGCCAGACAGAAGGCCAGCACTATCTTTAACCTTAAATTGACACGACGCCGTGCCCTTCTTCGTGTCCTCTATTTTCCGTGTCCTCTATTTGACTTTGCCGCTGGGCACTGACATCTCGATCGAACTAGACTAGAGTGGAGTTCCCGAACCCAAATCCTTGCAGGGCAAATCTTTCGGGGAAAAATATATCGGTGGCGAGCTTTGTGGCGAGTTTGTCGGTTTTACTCTTGGGCCAAACTACACATTTTGTGAATTTGTGCAAGGGGTGATATGAAAGTTGGGGAAAATGGGAACTATAAAGATGGGATCGTACTGTTCAGCAGTATCTACCTGCAATACCATCTCTGAAATTATTCAGGAAGGCGTCAATGTTTAAGAGCAAATTATCCAAAGTTATCGTATCGCTGCTGCGGCGGATTGCTGGTGTTACCAGATCCGGAGCCAAGCGGCTGATGAGAGCAATGCTGCAAGCCCTCATGGCTATGGGCCGCAGGGCAAAGTTGCCGGTGGCGGGTTTTGTGCTGCCCACGGTGACGATGGTGTTGCTGGTAG
>NZ_JAAFKD010000063.1 GCF_013299165.1 Microcoleus sp. bin38.metabat.b11b12b14.051 | reverse complement strand
GGGAATTGGGAATTGGGAATTGGGAATTGGGAATTGGGAATTGGGAATTGGGAATTGGGAATTGGGAATTGGGAATTGGGAATTGGGAATTGGGAATTGGGAATTGGGAATTGGGAATTGGGAATTGATAATTGGTAATTTGTAATTGGTGATTGGTGATTTTATACCTAACTAATGCCCAATGCCCTGTTTGCCCAATGCCCTGTTTGGCCAATGCCCCATGCCCCATGCCCATTACCGATGTTTAAGTAGACATCGGCAATCTGCCAGAAGCAGCCCGCTGCATGGTACTAACTCGCATGGAATCAGAGAAGATTCCTTGACCTTGAAGTTCCGGGATAGCAGGTTTAATTTCCACTTTTACCAACCGAGAAGTGCAGATAAAAACAGTTTGATCGACTAAGTGAAAAGTCAACCAAGGCTGATTTAACAAAGTCAGCACTTCCTCTTGAAATTCTTGTGCTGGCATCGGAATAGTAAAGGTTTCCGTGTGACCTTCCACATAATGAAATGTCACTTGAGTTGTATTCTCTTTATCTTGAGTTAATTTGCCAAAGGAACCTGCACGCATAAATATTGCTCCCAAACTTTAGAGTTGAAAAGATTAAGACGGCGGTTTCAACCGCCAGAAAGTCAAATGTGTTAGATCGGACGGCGGTTTCAACCGCCCGGTGTTCTTTCTGGCATCGCACTCATTTTCTCTAAATCTAGAACTTTTGCCAAGTCTTCTGCACTCATTAAACCGCGTTCTAACACAATTTGCCGCAAAGATTTGCCAGTTTCGAGAGATTCTTTGGCGACGGCGGCGGCGTTGAGATAGCCGATGTGAGTATTGAGGGCGGTAACGAGGGCGAGACTGCCTTCTGCGTAGGCGAGACATCGATCGCCCTTAGCTTCAATTTTATCGAGGCATTTGGCAGTCAGGGCGCTGATGGTGTTGCCCAAAATTTCGATGCTGTGAATCAGATTGTAGGCGATTAAAGGCATCATCACGTTCAATTCTAATTGTCCTGCTTGTGCTGCCAGGGCGATCGCGCTATCGTAACCCATAACTTGAAAACACACCATCGAGGTCATTTCTGCCATCACCGGATTGTATTTTCCCGGCATAATGGACGAACCAGGTTGCACGGGAGGCAGTTGAATTTCCTTGAAACCCGTTTTCGGCCCGGAGTCCATCAAACGCAAGTCGTGGGACATTTTAACGCAGTCCTGAGCGAGATTTCGGAGTGCGCCGGAGACATTCACAAACGGTGCCATGCTCTGCATCGCTGCCATTAAATGCGGTGCTGGTTTCAGAGGTTTTCCGATTAACTCTGCGAGGATTTGAGCTACTTTTTCACAGTATTCTGGGTGAGTATTTAAGCCAGTTCCGGCCGCGCTTCCCCCCAATCCCAAGGATGTCAAATCGCCGGAAGCAGTTTCAATTCTGGCGCTGTGCTCTCTAAGAATTTGCGCCCAAGCGCGGAAGGTTTCGCCGAGTCGCACCGGGACTGCATCTTGCAGGTGAGTGCGGCCGGATTTGACGATATCGTGGAACTCTAGCGCTTTTTTGTCCAAGGATGCGATCGCCTGCGATAAAGCTGGAAACAAAGTTTTTTCCAAAGCCAACAATCCGCCAATGCGAATTGCAGTCGGAATCACATCATTGGTTGATTGACCGTAGTTTACATGATCGTTAGGACTGACGCGCTTGTAGTTGCCTTTTTCATCGCCCATAATTTCCAAAGCGCGATTGGAAAGAACTTCGTTAACGTTCATGTGGTGAGAAGTTCCCGCGCCTGCTTGGTAGACATCAACCACAAATTGATCGCGCAAATTTCCCGCTAAAACTTCATCAGCGGCTGCGATCAGTGCTTGACTGATATCTTCAGGAATGCAGCCGAGTTTACCGTTGACAATTGCCGCAGCTTTTTTAATTAAAACGCAAGCATCGAGGTAAGTTGATAAAGGTTTAATGCCACTAATTGGGAAATTTTCAACGGCGCGCAGAGTTTGGATGCCGTAATAAACAGTAGATGGGATTTGTTTGTCTCCCATCGAGTCGCTTTCGGTGCGGTAGGTGATGCTTGGCTGTTGAGTCATATCCTCTGGTTTGCGATTGTTAGGAAGTGTACAATTTTTTGGGTAACAGCGGGCTGCGGGTGTTTTGACTGTACTGCGCCCGCTGGCGACTGTAGAGTAGCGCGTAATTGGCGATCGCCTAGAATTATCCCATATCCGAGGATTCAATCTAAAATCTCTAATCTCAAATCTATAATCGAGTGTGCCGATCGCCTAAAATTATCTCACATCCCGGGTTCAATCTCAAATCAAGTTTTCGGTGAGGGCGATCGCACACAGACAGGCTCAGCCAGCTATAATCGTACAAGTAAATCAATTTCACAAAAGAGTTAAACGCCATGATAACCCCAGCCAAAAAAATCAAACACCCGTTAAATATCTTGCTACTCGGCTTAAGTGCCTCGCTAATTTTTCCAGCTTCAGTAAAAGCTTTATCGAACCTGGTACCCCCGGCGGCTATCTCACAAAAACCTGCTATTTTAGCTGCTGTGCAACAGCGAATACAGTTCCGAAAAGGTGCTCATTCAACAGAAATCAAAGGAGGAGTAGCGCGCGGCACTGTCAATACTTATTTGCTCGCAGTTCAAAAAGGGCAAACAATCAAAATCAAGATCAAGTCAGTTGAAAAAAATGCTGTGTTCAACGTCATAGACTCGAACAGAAAGATGACAATCAAAGAATCAAAAAGCTGGTCTGGAGTAGCCTCGAAAACCGGAGACTATCAGATAGATGTCGGTACAGAACGAGGAGGCGCTAGCTACACTCTGTCAGTTTCGGTAAAGTAAGATTTCGCGGTTGACTGTAGGTTGTTAAATCCTGCGAGCTAGCAGATTACCTAAATCGCCGAAACTCGGTTGTTTTTGCTCTCGAAACCACCTACAAAATCTGCAAGTTAGCAGTATAAATATAATTTTTATACTGCCAACTATTATATCTAGCAGGAATTGCACGTCATTGAGGGCGATCGATCGCCTGATTTTGTGGCATAATAGATGATATTATTCATCCTTTTAAGGAGTTTTCATGGCTCGTTTCAATCAAATCCTTATTGCTAGCGCCATCACCTTTTTAGCCTTAACTGGCTGCGAAGGAACCCAGCAAGCTTCCACTCCTAAAAGTTCACCTGCTGAGACTCCTGGTGCTAGTGTTGTCAGCACATCTGACAAAGCAGCATCTCCCGCTAGCTATGCAGAGTTACTGAGTGTAGTTACCAATACCAAAGCAGCAGTTCAGACTGGTGATTTTGCCAAAGCCAAAACCGAATTTGACAAGTTCGAGAATTCCTGGAAGAAAGTAGAAGACGGCATCAAAAAAAGAGATCCTAAAAGCTACGATGCAGTTGAAGAAACCACAGAAAAAGTCATGACTGAACTCAAAAATTCAAAGCCGAGTAAAGACCAAGTGCTGGCACAATTGCAGTCGTTAGAAAAAACAATCAGTAGCATTTCCAAGTCCTAAATTTAAGTGCTAAGCTGAGTGCTTGCTTCTAGTGATGTGTTCGCAGTTACTCAAAAACAAGCACTCAAATATCTAGCATAAAATGACGTGATTGTTATAAAGTTTTAAACCGTTATGAACAGAGCATTTCGTAAATATCACCGGATTTTAGCCCTAATCATTTTTTTGCCAATTACCTTGACTGTGTTGACAGGAATGGCTGCGACAATTATCAAAGAGTGGCCGATTGACACAGGAATTTCAGCTAGATTTTTGTTAAAAATTCATACAGGAGAAATTTTTAAGTTGCAAGCAATTTACCCGATTTTAAATGGATTGGGAATGATTGGCTTGATTGTGACTGGTTTAAGTATGTCGGGTTTGTTTGGCAAAAGAAAGCAGCCGACTTCCAATGATTCACACTAAAAAGGTGAGATAATTTAGTCTGTGATATTGTGGGACTGGCTACAATCAGAAATTCTCTCACCTATAGCATTCTTTTACCCGCACCAATATTTCGGATTAGGACAGACTTACAAGCACAATGCAGGTTAGGTTTGACGGCGACATTGATTAGCGAAGACGGGAAAGAAGGGGATGTGTTTACGCTAATTTTCCCAAAGCGCTATGACGTACCTTGGCGACAATTGGAAGGACAGGGATTTATTGCTACGGCTAATTGTACCGAAATCCGTGTCGCCCAAAATGAAGCCCAAAAGATGGAATATCCCCTAGCGCCGCGCCGCAGTCAGTTTCGGATTGCTGCGGAAAATCCGGGTAAGTTGGATGTGGTGCAAAGTTTGTTGCAAAAGGAGGCGGGACATAGTATCCTAATTATTGGTGAGTTTCTGGAACAGTTGGATGCGATCGCCCAAATCACCCAATTACCTCTGATTGCGGGGAAGACAAAACAGGCCCAGCGCGGCTGTACAAAGCATTCCATCACAAAGAAATTCCCGGATTAATTCTATCTCGCGTGGGCAATTTTGCCGTCGATTTACCCGATGCCGATGTGTTGATTCAGGTATCAGGAAAGTATGGTTCTCGCCAAGAAGCGCAGCGCCTCGGACGAATTCTCCGCCCGAAATCTGACGGACATACTGCGAGTTTTTATACATTAGTCTCGCTACAAACTTGCGAGGAAGATTTTGCCCGACACCGCCAACTGTTTCTCACCGAGCAGGGATATAATTATACGATCGAGGTTCGAGGTGATGGTTAGTCGGCGTTGCGTATTCGTGTTTTTGCTGATTTGAATGGCTGTATTTTTCTGGGATATGGGAAAAGGGCGATCGGAAGCAGTTGCGGGCGATAATGCTCCGCATCGCTAGCGCGATCGTGTTTCACCTGTCGGGAAAAAATCTAATGCTCCGGTTGAGTGGCTACAAATAACTTTTGCATCACCACCAATATCTTTCGGTAGTCCGCTCCAACCGGGTTGTTAGACCACCGCGATCACCAGTGGACGCTATTATTGTCCGCGTCCTGGTTTGCAATCTGCAAAACCTAATGCCTCTGTGTCAAGGAAACTAGCGATCGCCATCTCAATGACTGCTTCGATCGGGTATTCAATTTCCGCAGCACGAGCAATTAGGGCAGCACGAATTCGTTCAGGAAAACGCCCTAAAATAACTTCGGCATCAGCGAGGGAAAGTTGCTCTTGAAGTTTGGCTTGCATGGTTTTACATCTCAATTGGAATTTGGACGTTGTAAGGGGGTTCAGTAGCTCTTAGAATGATGGCTTCTAGCTCCAATAGTAACGCAGGGTTCTTCCAATGAGAAATTGTCTGTACTGCAATCCGTATGTCTTCATCACTATATTTATCGAGCCACGCCCACAAAAAAGCTTTGTGCCCGCCACTGAAGCGACCTCGTAAACTCTTGGTTTTACCGATGTAGAGCAATCCATCAGTTCTGTGTCTGATTGCATAAATGCCAGGACGCGCAGGAATGCTCTCAAACCTACGGGTCAAGGGTTGACATTGCTCAAAAGGAATGAAAGCAATCGCGTCTAGAATTCTTCGCGCTTGGATTTGTAGGTCAGAATCATTTGTTGGCATGAAGGCAAGAAGGCTAATTGCACAGAAATCATAATCCCACAGATTCTGTTACA
>NZ_JAAFKD010000062.1 GCF_013299165.1 Microcoleus sp. bin38.metabat.b11b12b14.051 | reverse complement strand
TGGGCCAAGCTGGTTCGCCGTAATAGTTGTGACCCATGCCCTTAGCGAGCTTAGCGCGTAGCTCTGGATCGCTCAAATCTGGTTTTTTGATAATAGACATAGTGAGAGTGTTCTCCTTTTAGTTTTATCCGGGCCTGGCATTGGGCTGTATTCGTTAGTCCGAATCAGCGGCGCGATCGCAGGAAGTATTGGCCGTAATAAATATCATGAGAGATGAATTCTGAATTTTCAACCCAAAATTCAGTAGGGGGGCAAAAAATATCGCCCCCACAACTCAAAACTTACAACGGGCCAGAAATGCCTTGTTTGCGAATCATCAAGAAGTGAGCCAGCATGAACACGATAATCAGCCAAGGCAACACGAAAGTGTGCAAGCTGTAGTAGCGAGTCAAAGTGCCTTGACCGACGCTGACACCGCCGCGCAGCAGTTCTACCAGTGTAGAACCGACAAACGGAATGGCTTCGGGTACGCCGGACACGATTTTAACTGCCCAGTAACCGATTTGATCCCAAGGCAGAGAGTAGCCGGTCACGCCGAAAGAAACAGTGAGGACTGCCAAGATGACTCCTGTCACCCAGGTTAATTCGCGGGGCTTTTTGAAGCCGCCGGTCAGATAAACCCGGAAGGTGTGCAAAATCATCATCAGCACCATCATGCTGGCAGACCAGCGGTGGATGGAGCGGATCAGCCAGCCGAAGTTAACTTCATTCATCAGGTATTGCACTGAAGAAAAAGCTTCTGCTACCGTGGGACGGTAATAGAAAGTCATGGCGAAGCCGGTGGCAAACTGGATCAAAAAGCAAACTAAGGTAATTCCGCCCAAGCAGTAGAAGATATTGACGTGGGGGGGTACGTATTTGGTAGTGATGTCGTCGGCGAGCGCCTGAATTTCCAGGCGTTCCTCAAACCACTGGTAGGTTTTTGAGTCGGTGATTTGTTTAGAAAACATGGAGCCAGAATTCCTAAAAGAATATTGCTGTGGTTGAGGTTCAGGGCAACAGCCACAAGGTTTTTTTGTCGCCCCGCGCCGAGCAGCTTGCTTTTACTAGCAAATGGCTGAGGCTATTTTAAAATTTGGAGCTCACGAAAGGAATTTTTTTGTGCGATCGCCCGCGAGTGCTTGGAAACTAAGCGGTCGCTTGTTCCTGCTCGCTGGCGCTGCCCGATCGAATTCCAGACTGTGATAAAAAATGTAACATAATTGCGGTGCAAATTTCACCCTAGCAAGGCGTTAGCAGAGTGGGAAATACGATTTTCTGCCAGCTCAACCTCCGCCCCAAGCTGGCATAGAGCCTAGAGCCCAGCTACAGCCCGCAGTCCGAGCCAGCCAGCGGGCGGCTGGGCGCTAAATTTAATAAACATGATAAAACTTCACTGATTTGGCCATTAAATGTTACATTTAACTAATTTTTTGTGATCGGCCGGCGTTTGACGGCGGCCTGCGGGCTAGTTGAATGCACAAAAGTTTAAATGCCTACAAACTATAAATTACAGGAGATGCGATACTTGCCTATCTTTTACAGAAAAATCATGCACAGACGAATTTTCCAAATTGCGATGTTATTCTGCCTCCAAGCTGCTTTGGTTCTAAGCCCGTGGGTGCAGCCTGCGGTGGCGCTGACTCCCGAACAGCAGCTATTGAGCGAAGCTTGGCGCATTGTCAACCGCTCTTATGTGGACGACAGCTTCAACTCTAAAAACTGGTGGTCGATTCGCGAAAAAGCCGTTAAGGAACCGCTTAACGACAGACAGCAGACTTACACGGCGATTCAGGGGATGCTGGCGAATCTTGACGACCCTTTCACTCGGCTGCTCAAACCCGAACAGTACCGCAGCTTGCAGGTTAACACTTCGGGAGAATTGACTGGTGTCGGGCTGCAAATTGCGATCGACCCCCAGACAAATACCCTGACAGTGGTGGCTCCTTTGGCCGGTTCGCCAGCAGATAAAGCCGGCATTCAACCGCTCGATCGCATTTTGAAAATTGACGGCACTCCCACGTCAGAATTGAGCCTAGACGAAGCGGCAACTCGAATGCGCGGCACCATCGGCACTGCTGTTACCTTGACCTTGGGGCGCGAGGGAAGGGACGCTGCTGAGGACATTGAGCTGGTGCGCGATCGCATTGCTCTGAATCCGGTTTATGCCGAATTGCAGTCGGGCCCAGAAAATTTACCCGTGGGCTACATTCGCCTCAGTCAATTCAGCGCTAACGCCACCGAGGAAGTCGCCCACGCGATTGATCGTTTGGAAAAAGGCGGCGCCGCCGCCTACATTCTCGATTTGCGGAACAACCCGGGCGGGCTGTTGCAAGCGGGGATTGAAATTGCGCGCCTGTGGATCGATTCTGGGACGATCGTCTACACGGTCAACAGACAAGGAATTCTCGGCAGTTTTGAGGCTTCTGGACAGGCTTTGACCGACGATCCGCTAATTGTTTTGGTGAACAAAGGAACAGCCAGCGCTAGCGAAATTTTGGCGGGTGCCCTGCAAGATAACGGCAGAGCTCAACTCGTGGGCGAAAAGACTTTCGGGAAAGGACTGATTCAGTCGTTGTTTGATTTGTCTGACGGTTCCGGGTTGGCTGTGACTGTTGCTAAATACGAGACACCGAACCACACGGATATTAACAAATTGGGGATTGCACCCGATCGCGTAGTGCCGCTAGAACCGATTGCGCGCGATCGAATTGGCACCGAAGAAGACTTACAATATCAAGCTGCACTGCAACTGCTGAAAGAAAAAACTGTAATGGCGAAGACGGCGGTTTAAACCGCGCCTACACAGACGAATTCCGCTCCAAGCGGAATGAAGAAAATAAGGTAATTTTAATCATTCGTTCTTCAATTCGCTGAGCATGGGTTTTGTTTGTATAGGCGCGAATTCCACTGGCCCGCTCTTCTTTGTGCGCGGTGCACATCCTAACAACTGTCAGACAATTAAGGCTGCGGGGTCGATTCCTCAGCATCGGGTGCTGGGGGCTCCTGCAAAATCACCGCACGCTGGTGGGGATCGACTCGATTGCTTTGCTCTTGCATCACAGTTTTAGCCAGACTGGGGTCAAAGTAGCGGTTAAAGTTCGATCGCGACTTCTCTACTCGCCCTTGAGTAAGATTGACTTCTGCTTGGATTTCGTGCAACTTTTCTTGTACGGCGCGGTAGTGAGGCCAAAGCTGAATCAAAGCAGAAGTTGCACAGACTGAAAGAACCATGTTGACTGCTAACTTAACTCCTGTTTCAGCCGCGAGCATTTGGTGAGGGTAAGAACGCTGGCGGCTGCTGCTGTGGCGGCGAGGAGTAACCCGAGGTGGGGTTTTGACAGGACGAAGTGGAGTAACCGTAGGTTGAATCGCTTGCATAATTTTTTTTCAAATACCTGAGACTGACATTTTTGAGTACAAAACACAAAATTCTGAGTTTAACGCACGCACGCCCCTGTTCGTCAGGGTGTCCGCATCCCTAATTTAGGAGACAGGGTGACACCTGAAGAAGGAATTTGTCAATAAAAATGCCTGCCCTTGCAGTATCCTCTTGTTGACCACAAACAATCTACTGCACAAAGGCAGCAATTGTCTGCAATTTCCAGATTTAACTACTCGGACAGGCGAGGCTGCGGTTAGCTACTGGTGTCTCGAACTACTTGTACAGTTCTGTTGACAGCCGGAAAGCCAAGATTCCGGGAATCAAAGCAACTACGAGCGCTACGTAGACTTGGGTATCTGTTAAAGACATATGAGGAAACTCCTTTTCGCGGGCACGAGCTTTCACCAATTTGAGACAATTTGGCGCTTTTGGGAATCCTTTGTTACAACTTGCAATATATTTGCTCGGTTTGGGGAGAGGGGGAGAGGGGGAGATTGCGAAAAATCTTGCTTCGGACTTCTCGGCTCAATATCCATCGCTGAAATCCCTTAAATCCGTTAGACGATCATCTGTTGCCGAAATTCCTTGAGTGCGATCGCCCGCGACAAAGTTACCGCACTAGGTTAAGATAGTTGAAGGTGACACTCATTTTAGACAGAGCCGGTGATTTGCGCTGGGCTCTTGGCTTGCAAATCTTAGGTGCACAAATTAATTAATGTTAGATCAATTTCTCGACGGTTCGCCCAATTTGGGAGTTGACACCTTTTTATTATTGTTGGTTTTGGTGGCCCTAGAGGCGGTACTTTCGGCTGACAACGCGATCGCCCTGGCATCTATTTCTAAAGGTTTGGAAGAGCCCAAGCTACAGCAACAAGCTCTCAACATCGGTTTGATAATTGCTTTTGTACTGCGAATAGCACTAATTTTAACGGCAACTTGGGTGATCCAGTTCTGGCAGTTTGAACTGCTGGGAGCCGTTTATCTGCTGTGGCTAGTTTTCCAGCACTTTACCTCAGATGCTGACTCTGATGGAGAAAATCACGGCCCCAGATTTTCGTCTCTGTGGAAAGCAATTCCAGTGATTGCTTTCACGGATTTAGCATTTTCTTTGGATAGCGTTACCACTGCGATCGCGATTTCTGACCAAACTTGGCTGGTACTCACAGGCGCGACAATTGGAATTATCACCCTGCGATTTATGGCAGGCTTGTTCATCCGCTGGCTCGATGAGTTCGTACACCTTGAAACTGCTGGCTACATTACAGTCGGTTTCGTGGGAATGCGATTGCTGGTGAAGGTAATTAATGATAGTTTGGTACCTCCGCAGTGGCTGGTAGTTTCTGCTATCGCCTTGATGTTTGTCTGGGGATTTTCTAAGCGCACTCCCGAGGAGAGCGAGATTGCAGAATCTACCGAAGTTGCTGTCAATCTGCCGGATGTAGAAGTTACAGTGCCGGAACCGCAAGCACAGAACTCGGAATTTTAACATACTTTCTACTGGGTGCAAGTAGCTTAAATTTGTCAATCTAAACAGATTGAAGGCAGATTAAAGTCTCCAACAATCTCACATCCCCGGACAAAAGTCACGGGGTGTTTATTGTTTGATATTATAAAACTACAATTTGAAATGTTGCACATTGAAGCTGAGAGGTTTGCCAAGCTTCCAACATCAACTGGCTATGTCAAATCTCGATCGCATTCCTTAAAAAAAATGCCTGAAAAATAAAATTTTTCTCGATCGCCATTCGCGAGCATATCATAAACGGTTAAATTCCCGTACTATGTAACTGTCAACCCCTCGACTTCGCTCGGGGCTAGCTGTCAACTGCTATAAATGTTTGAGCAAACCTTTAAAAATATTGATAACATTCTCAGGAAGGAGGCGGGCTGTACTACGGAGTTAGACTATACAGAGCAAACGTCCTGGCTGCTGTTTTTGAAGTATTTAGATGATTTGGAGCAGGAAAGGGTATTAGAAGCAGAACTAGCTGGGAAGCCCTACGAATTTATTATTGATGAGGCGCATCGCTGGTCATCTTGGGCGGCTCCCAAAAAGGCCGATACTTCGGGTACGCTCAGTAGCAATAGGACGGTCGGTCGCGATCATAGCCTGATTGGGGACGATCTGATTGATTGTGTCAACCGCAAGTTATTCCCATATTTACAGGGTTTCAAGCAACGCGCTACCAGTCCAGATACAATCGAATACAAGATTGGCGAAATTTTTAGCGAGATTAAGAACAGGTTCCAAAGCGGTTACAGCTTGCGGGATGCGCTGGAGTATGTGGACGAGCTACGTTTTCGCTCTCAACAGGAAAAACACGAGCTCTCTCATCTCTATGAAGCCAAAATCAAAAATATGGGTAATGCGGGGCGCAATGGTGGCGAATATTACACGCCGCGCCCGTTGATTCGGGCCATGATTCAAGTGGTAAAACCGCAGATTGGCGATCGTATTTATGATGGCGCTTGCGGTTCGGCAGGTTTTTAGTGCGAGAGTTACGACTATTTACGCCAGGGTAATTTGACGACGAAACAGCTAGAAACTCTTCAGAATCATACTTTTACTGGCAAGGAAAAGAAGAGTTTAGCTTATGTGATTGCGATCATGAACCTGATTTTGCATGGTATTGATGCGCCGAATATTATCCACACCAACACGCTAACGGAAAATCTCAGCGACATTCAGGATAAGGATCGTTTTGATGTAGTGCTGGCAAATCCGCCGTTTGGGGGGAACGAACGCCGGGAGGTGCAGCAGAATTTCCCGATTAAAACTGGGGAAACGGCATTTTTGTTTTTGCAGCATTTCATCAAAATTATGAAGCGCGACGGTAGGGCCGCGGTGGTAATCAAAAATACGTTTCTGTCAAATTCGGATAATGCTTCGCGGGCGTTACGTCAAGAGCTTTTGAGCAGTTGCAATCTGCATACAATTTTGGATTGTCCGGGTGGGACTTTTATCGGGGCGGGGGTGAAAACGGTGGTGCTGTTTTTTGAGAAACGTCCCCTGAGCGAAGTCGAAGGGGGCGCTCCCTTGGGCTACCCTCAGGGAATGCCTTTATTTTCTCACGGAAAACCTTTAAATGAGGGAATGGCAACTCGGAAAATTTGGTATTATCAACTCGCTCCAGGGCGGAATATGGGTAAAACAAACTCGCTCAATGATGAGGATTTACGGGAGTTTGTGGAGTTACAGGCTACGTTTGCTGAGTCGGATAAGTCTTGGCTGGTGGATGTTGCTGATATCAATTTGGAGACGTTCGATCTGTCGGTGAAAAATCCGAATAAGGGTGAAGAAGCGCAGTTGCGGGAACCGCAGGAAATTTTGGATGAGATTGCGTCTTTGGATGCGGAGAGTGCTGAGATTTTAGCTGGTATTGGGGGGATGGCTTCGACTTCGCTCAGCCAGCTAGAAATGAGTTCAGCCCATTAGAGATAGGGATTAACAACAAAAGATGAGATGAGATGAGATGAGATGAGATGAGATGAGATGAGATGAGATGAGATGAGATGAGATGAGATGAGATGAGATGAGATGAGATGAGATGAGATGAGATGAGATGAGATGAGATGAGATGA
>NZ_JAAFKD010000061.1 GCF_013299165.1 Microcoleus sp. bin38.metabat.b11b12b14.051 | reverse complement strand
AGCCGACAACTTGTAGAGAAGTTGCCACAGCTTCAGGAGTTTTCATCACCTAAGCTGTGCCTTCAAGACGGATTAGTTTCCATGCACGGGGACTGGTGGAAACCACACTGCAATGTGTACCTACTAAATCACCGATTGGTCTCGGCCAGACGGCGAAGGAACCGTATTCAGGTCTCGATTGATAAGGGTGGATTATTGCTTGAAAACAGCTCGCCAGAAATTCTAGACAATAAGTTTCTCTTATGAATCTTCTTTTTTTTCAAGAAAGAGGAAGATCCAGACCACGCGCAAATCCCTAAACAAACCGGGAGAAGGAATAACAAAAACGAGCAAAAACGATCATAACCCCGAAAATTCCGATTTCTCAGACTTTTTCACTGCCACGTGTCAGTAAATGATCGTAGGCTCGCTGCTGTTCCCGCTCGTTTAGCGCGAGATGGTAAGTCTTACTATGGACAGCTAAACTATGCCCCATCTGTTTAGCTGCGAGCGACGCATCCAACCCGAGGCGAACAGCGCGAATTGCCCAAGCGTGGCGCAAATCATAGGCATGGAACGTCGCAGGCGATCGCGCAAAAAACTTGCAAACTCTCGCGCCAAAATCTGCGTGTTCTACGCCCGTTACATTCGGCTGCTTAATATCTGCAAGCTGCCATTTTTCGGCCCACTCCGGCCACAATGGCCAGCATTGGCGATACCCGGTTTTGCCTTCGAGCACTTGGGCGATCGGAAACTTCGACATATCAAGATAAAAGGCTTCATGGTCGCGAAGCCCGTAAGCTGCTATCACGCCATAAATCCATTGCCACTGAGGATTTTCAATCTTATCGAAGCAATCGGCTATCACATCATCCGTCGGCAGATCCCTGGGTAGAACGCGAGCTGGCGAGTAGTTTCCAATCAAGTCGTCAACGTCAATCTCCAGCCCCGCGAATTGCGCGAGCTGGCGAAACGCTAAGCAAAATCGGCGACGCTGACGGGTGTTAGGTTTGGTTTTAGCGATCGCACTTAGCAACGTATCAAGGGCGATCGGTTGGTCAGCAGGCAACACTCCAAATGGTCGCGCATAATCGGTTTTCCATGTAGTGACTGAAACCGTCTGGCGCTTCGACTCTTCAAATTTTTGTATCCAATTGGCGATCGCCTGGAAATTCTCCTCAGTGGCGTACAAATCCCATGTAAACTCCTTGGAGTCTATCAGTAGCGCCAGTTTTCGAGCTTCCTTTTCAGCCAGAGAGATTCCTGCAATATTCGAGTGAATGCCTAGCGCGATTCGCTGTTGGCAACTAGCGCCGCCAGTCTTGGAGGGCAAGGTAGCCCGTAGAGAAAGGCGATCGCCTCTTTCCTCAATCCGAACACCTATCTTCGCCGCCCTCAATCTTCCATTAGCCTGATTCAACCTTGCCTGACTTGCTTGATTTTCCATTGGACTAAAACTGGACTAATTTCTGTGTTTGATTGTAGTTGACTGTATGTGATACACACTCTGTTACAATCCCTAAAACCCTACAAATCCGTTGTTTTAGACCTTGAAAAGCGCATGAAAATAAAGGCGGCACCCAGATTTGAACTGGGGGTGGAGGTTTTGCAGACCTCTGCCTTACCACTTGGCTATGCCGCCGTTACGTCTGAAAATTGACGCTATATGATAATACACTAAATCCTGATTATTTCAACATACCTGCCAAAAATTTTCCGCACCTGTTTTCGATCGCCCCCACGACCCCATCTCAGGCTAATCTAGAAATAGCTCGATCCCCTCCGCTTCGCTTCGCCCGCAACACCAGCCATGACACCAGATTCTCCCCTCCGAGTCGCCCAAATCACCGACACTCACCTGTTTGCAGAGATCGATCGACAATGGAAAGGAATCTCAACAGCCCGCACCCTGCAAGCAGTTCTCGATCGCCTGCAACAGATACAGCCGCAGCCCGACTTACTGCTGCTGACAGGCGACTTATCCCAAGACGAAACACCCGAATCTTACCAGCGCCTCGTCTCCCTCATCGCCCCCTTGGGAATTCCCGCCTACTGGATACCGGGAAACCACGACAACATCCCAGTTATGACAGAAATCTTAAATCGGCCACCAATTTCCCCAGAAAAATCGTGGATGCTGGGAAACTGGGAGTTTCTACTGCTTTCGAGTGTGGAAGCCGGATGCGACGGCGGGCGGCTTTCCCCAGACAGCTTGCAGTGGCTCGACTATCAACTGCAACAAACGGGCGATCGCTCTGTTATGATTGCTTTGCACCATCATCCGCTGGCGATCAACTGTGAGATCATGGACAGCATGATGCTGCACAATGCCGATGAATTTTTCGCAATTGTCGATCGATACCCTCAAATCAAAATCGTCCTCTGTGGACACATTCACCAAGAATTTCAGCAACAGCGAGGCTTAGTTTCCTACTTGGGTACGCCGAGTACCTGCATCCAACTGTTACCCAAAACCTCTGGGATTGTCCTCGACACCATCGGGCCCGGATTTAGATCGATCGAATTGGCGATCGATGGTACTTGGGAAACTAGAATTGAGCGAGCAGCCGCAGAACCTGCAACAGCTTAATAATTTCTAGTCAAGATGTGATTGTGCGATCGACAAATCTCAAAATCATCCACCAGGTTCGTAGTGAGGACTTCAGTCCCCATCAAATTGGTTCGTAGTGAGGACTTCAGTCCCCATCAAATTGGTTCGTAGTGAGGACTTCAGTCCGCATCAAATTGGTTTGTAGTGAGGACTTCAGTCCCCATCAAATTGGTTCGTAGTGAGGACTTCAGTCCGCATCAAATTGGTTTGTAGTGAGGACTTCAGTCCCCATCAAATTGGTTCGTAGTGAGGACTTCAGTCCGCATCAAAAATCATATAAGTCAAGTCATCACTACAAACCAATGCAATTGTGTAGCTTCAAACCAAAACAATATTAAGCAGGTTTCTGAACCGAAATTCAAAAATCATAGAACACATTTTTTACTGGATTACATCTGTTAAAAATACTCATACCAAAAATATACTCAACTGTAAATCTATCAACCGATAGATATTATTATTCATGTTAACATTTTATGATAAGTATTGACCGTAGATTGCAGGCATATTTAGAGTGCATCGGCAACTAACAAAAATATATCTGACAACTTTACAAAACAGGAGAAACTCAATATGTCTCAAGCCAATGGCGTCATGATGCAGTATTTCCACTGGTACAACCCCGCTGATGGGAGTCTGTGGAATCAGCTAGCCGAATCTGCAAAAGATTTAGCAAAAATAGGTGTTACATCCTTGTGGTTGCCGCCCGCCTATAAAGGAACCGGCGGCGGGATGGATGTAGGTTACGGCGTTTACGACATATTCGACTTAGGCGAATTCGACCAAAAAGGATCGGTACGCACAAAATACGGCACAAAAGATGAATATTTGCGCGCAATTAAAGCTGCACATGATGCAGGAATCATGATTTATGCCGATGTTGTCTTCAACCACAAATTAGGTGCAGATGCAGAAGAAGAAGCCGAAGCCACACCCTTCAATCCCGACAACCGGAATGACACCGTAGGCGAATATCAAAAAATCAAAGCTTGGACGCATTTTACTTTCCCAGGCCGCGGTCAAAAATATTCTAGCATGGAGTGGCATTGGTGGCATTTCGACGCCATTGATTACAACGTTTACAACAGTGATTCCCATGCCGTTTACCTGCTAAAAGGCAAAGAATTCGATCGAGGAGTAGACTTAGAAAAGGGCAACTTTGACTACCTCATGGGTTGCGACTTAGATATGGACAACCCAGAAGTCACCGGCGAATTAAAATACTGGGGCGAGTGGTATGTCGATACAACAAACGTTGACGGGTTTCGCTTCGATGCTGTTAAACACGTAGCAGCAGAATTTTTCCAAGAATGGTTGGAACACGTCCGCAACTATGCCAAACGCGACCTATTTGCCGTCGGCGAATATTGGTCTTACGAAGTAGAAGCTTTGCACTACTTCATCCAAGCAACGGACGGTAAAGTATCCTTATTTGACGCACCTCTCCACTACAACTTCTACGCTGCTAGCAAGGCCGGGAACAGCTATGACTTGCGGACAATTTTTGATAACACCCTCGTCCAACAGCAACCAACTCTCGCAGTTACTTTGGTTGACAACCACGATTCCCAGCCTTTGCAATCTCTAGAATCAGTTGTCGAGGCTTGGTTTAAACCCTTAGCCTACGCTTTAATCCTGCTACGCAGCGAAGGATATCCGTGCATTTTTTACCCGGATTATTACGGCGCTAACTATAAGGATACAGCAAATGATGGCAACGAATACGAGATTTGGTTAGACAAACATCAAGCGATTCTCGATAAAATGTTGTTCGCGCGCCAAACTTATTCCTACGGGAATCAGTACGATTACTTCGATCATGCTAACACCCTTGGCTGGACGCGACTCGGAGATGAAGAGCATCCGGGCGGCATGGCTGTGGTACTGAGTAACGGAGGCGATGGCAGTAAGTTTATGGAAGTCGGACAGCCGAATCGAACTTATATTGACATCACCGAACACATCAAAGAACCGATCGCAACTAATGACGATGGTTGGGCGGATTTTCGATGCAACGCCGGTTCAGTTTCTGTCTGGGTTCCTCAGTCCTAAGCATGACCTGAATCTTGATAGAATTCTCTATCTGAAGTAAGGTGCGCAGCGCGCACCTTACCGCTATGATGAGCACATCAAACCACTTTTTACTTTGCTATTTTTGATGACTAAAGTCTGTTCGTAGTGAGGACTTCAGTCCTCTCTCTATAGTTATGTTTTTAGGCGATCGCGCCGCAAAAATATTTAAATAAAAAATTATGAAACTTGCAGAAAAAGTTGCCGTGATTACGGGCGGCGGGTCGGGAATTGGACGTGCAGCAGCAATCTTAATGGCCGAAGAAGGCGCAAAAGTTGCAATTATCGATCGCACTTTAGAAACAGCACAAGAAACCGTCCGCCAGTTAATCAGTGAAGGAGGCAGCGGGCTGGCAATTGCCGCAGATGTGGCAGATTGTGAGCATATGCAAGAGGCATTTGAAACAATTTTTGACGAATATCAAAGAATTGATATTGTGTTCGCTAATGCGGGGATTAACGGCATCTGGTCGCCGATAGAAGAGATAGAACGCGATGAATGGGATCGGACAATTAACACTAACCTCACTGGAACTTTTTTGACTGTTAAATATGCTGTTCCTTATCTCAAAAAACAAGGAGGTTCCATCGTCATTACATCATCGATTAACGGCACCAGAAGCTTTAGGAAAGTGGGTGCCACAGCTTACGCTTGCAGTAAAGCAGCCCAAGTAGCTTTCGCAAAAATGCTGGCCCTAGAACTTGCACCCAGCCACATCAGAGTAAATGCAATCTGTCCGGGTGGGGTGCTGACTGCCATTAATCAAAGCACCGTTAAGCGCCATCTCGATCGCATTCCTGTCCCGCCTGATTGTATTAAAGATATGATTCCTTTGACTGATAATACAGCAGGTTCCAGCGAAGAAATCGCCCAATTAGTGTTATTTCTGGTATCCGATGCTTCCAGCTTTATCACAGGTACTGAAGTCTGGATTGATGGCGGCGGTTCTTTGACTTAAAATAGATATAATCGGCAAACATATTCTTACATAAAAATGCTATTTTAGGTTCGTAGTGAGGACTTTAGTCCGCAAATTTGGATGCGGACTAAAGTCCTCACTACGAACCTTGGGAGAATTCATATTTTATCAATATTCCACGCAACTCTCCATTCTTTGACAGCAGTTTGCAACCTCTGCGGCAGCCAGTTATCGTAGTGAGGATAAACAGGCAAACGCTGCACGAGTTGCCATCCGGCTGCTGCTAAAATTTGTGTTAAGGTTTGGTGTTGCAAATGAGGATAATCTGGATTAACTTCATCCAGCGGCCCAATTCCGCCTAAATCTCTCGCACCTGCTTCTAAACAAGCTAGCAATATTTCGGGCTGTGCAACTAAATTCGGCGGAATTTGCAGCGAGATTTCAGATGGTAAAATGCTGCGGGCGATCGCAATTACTTGTGGCATTTTTGTAGGATCAAAAACTTCGCCGTCCCAGCTTTGCTTGTTTCCGGGACTGTGGGGCTGCAAGATAACTTCTTGAATGTGATTGTAACGCGAATGAATCCGGGCGATCGCCTCCAGAGTCTCAATCCAATCCGCCTCAGTTTCCCCAATTCCCAGCAGCAAACCAGTTGTAAACGGAATCTGCAATTCCCCAGCCCATTCTAACTGTTGCAGCCGCAGCGCCGGTACTTTACTCGGTGCGTGTTTGTGAACCGTTTGTAACAAATCGGGGGAAAGCTGTTCTACCATCAGCCCCATGGACACATTCACCTGTTTTAACTGTGCCATCTCCTCAAAACTGAGCGGCCCCACATTAGTATGCGGCAAAAATCCGAGACTAAGCGCCAGTTCGCACAAATCGTAAATCCGCTGAAACCAAGCTTTGCGCCGCTGACTCTGCGGATGTACCTCGCCGCTGAGAATCAGAATTTCAATGACACGTTGAGTTTGGAGTAATTTGAGCTGTTTTTGGGCTTCTGCAAGTGACAGCCAAGGACTTTGCAGAGGTTCGGCTCGAAAATTGCAATAGGTGCAGCGGTTGTAACACTCGTAGGTGGGAACCAGGGTATAAGCAGGGCTGTAGGTGACGGTGCGGGACATTCCTTGGGATTTGGATCGATCGAACTTACGCAACTATATATAGCCTTTCTCACTCATGTGAGGTACAGGTTGAGATTTGAGATTTGAGATTTGAGATTTTAGATTGGCCCGGAGCGACGAGAGCTCAGCACAACGATTCAGGGATTGAGGGATCGAGCTGGTCAATACCTCATATGAGAACTCGAACTTCTATATGTATCTGTCTGTGGGAGTTTTGGGGTTGACGATCGCGCTCCTTCATCTATCTTAACACTCGCGCCAGTCCCGAATCTCCTCACCCAGCTAAATTATGAACATTACTTTGTTCGTAGAAACCTCTCCAAATTCAGAACTCAGTATTGAAACCCTTACTTGATAAGCTCTACAGCTTTATATAATCTATGCTTATGACAATTATCAGAAAAACTGTGCTTAATACCCCTTTACAAACTGAAATAAAAGGTTTATGTTTATTTACATGGCGGAACACAAAGCCGTCACGAACATTGAAAACCAAATAAAGCAATCATAAACACATGACAGCCACCTTACAGCAGCGCGAAAGCGCCAACCTTTGGTCGCAGTTTTGCAACTG
>NZ_JAAFKD010000060.1 GCF_013299165.1 Microcoleus sp. bin38.metabat.b11b12b14.051 | reverse complement strand
AAGCCGTTGTCATTGGACGCACTTCTAAAGCCGATCCCGCTACTTGGGAACAGTCACAACGCCTGTGGCAGATTGCTATCAATACCCTGCGACTCATTCCCCACGGTTCTTTGTTGGCTGAACGGGCGATCGACAAAACCATCGAATATCAAGGAAACCTCACTCTCGCTACCTACGAATGGCAAGTAGCACGGTCTGCACAGAAAATTAGAGCCGAAGAAGAACAGGTAAGAGAAATCGCCCGCAAAGAACAAGAACAAAAAGATTTTGCTCGCCGAGAAATAGAGAGAAAAGAACAAGAGAAAAAAGAATTCGCCCGCCGTGAACTAGAAAAGCAAGAATTTGCTAAGCAAGAATTAGTCCGCAAAGAACAAGAAAAACAAGAACTAGCCCGCCAAGCCAAAGAAAGGGAAGAATTAGCACTAAAAGAACTCGCCAGACAAGAATTAGCACAGCAAGAACTCGCCCTCAAAGAACAACAAAAACAATTAGATATCAATCCTCAACCAACTTCTCAACCAACTCCTCAGCCAACTTCTCAACCAACTCCTCAATCAACCGCAACCGCAACTTCCGCCCCAGTTACGCCCGCAGGCTTGCAGACTAACTTCTTCTTTGCGGGAGATACTAACAGAGATGGCAAAATTAATCAGTTAGACGAAGCCGGAAAAGAACAATGGTCATTGTCCAGCGGCGCGCTAATTGTGTTTGACGATCGCAATAACGACGATCGCCGCAGCAAAATACCGACTTGGCAAGATACCAAAGTTAGCGTTCCCCGTCGCGCAGCCATGCTTTCTCAAGTTAACTTAATCCTGTCGGACAACTTCAAAAAATCTCAATTATTCATCACTGCTGATAGTATTGGCAGCCCTCATATCAACGTTTTTCAGAAAACTGCCGGCGGCTGGAAACCCGTCGATATATCCGGTGCAAAACCCCTGATTTTTAGCGCGAATATTGTTTTAGGTGTGGAAGCTAAACAATTTGCAGATCGCAATTGGAACGGCACTGTTAATCTCAAAGCAACTGCCGAAAACAACGGTCAACAAATCGCCACCGCTACCATCCAAATGGGCGTTAGTCCTTGGCTAATGCCCGCTAATACCGCAGCAGTTACAGAAGTTCAGGTTAGCGACAGAGGCTCGGCAAATAGCGAATTTATCTCCCAACTTAAACAAGCTGTAGAACCCACAGGCGCTCAAGTTAAAATTATCCAGGGTGATAATGCTTGGATGCAAGACACTCAGAAAAATGGCTACATTCAAGTTCCACAAAAATTAGATGTGCGTCAAGTTAATGTCGCTATCAAAAGCAATCGCGAATCAGATAAAAAGCAGCCTGCTAAATCAAATAAACAGCAGGATTTGAGAGTATTTAAAATTGGCAACCCTCGCTCTTTAGACCCGGTGAGCCAGTGGTCTGATGGCTACGGAAATTTGCAGGTAACTCCGCCGATTCCCGGACATCCAATGGGTCGAGTTTATTATGGTAATTCCGGGAATGTTAGTTTTAATGCAGAGGTACTTGATTTTATTCAAGCTCAAAGAATTCAAGGCCCTGCGGTGGATATTGATACTTCTTGGCTTTTGACTCGCCAAGTCGATGAAATTATCAATTTTATTCCCACTCAAACTCCCGGAAAATTTATCATGGCGATCGCCAGTCCAGAAGCCGGAGTTAGGCTGTTGGAAGAATTGGCAGGCAAAGGTTACGGCGATGTTGCTATCAATCGCGGTTTGAGCACTGAAACAACAGTCAGCGCTGCTTTGAGAAATCCTGCTTTAATTCAACACAATCTCAATCTGCAAAAGCAGAAACTAAATCCGATCTTAGAGAAGTTGAAAAGAGAGTTTGCCCTCGCCGATGACCAAATCGTTCAAGTTCCAGTAATGTTTGGCTACAGCGGTTATGCTTGGTGGCCGAATATGGTCAATTCGGTGCCAGTTAATGGGAAGTTGTTAGTTTCTAATCCTCGCGGGGCGATGATTGATGGTCGAGATTACACTCAAGAAAGATTGCGCCAATTGCTGCTTCCCGCTGGTGTTAATGTGACTTTTCTCGATGATAGGTATTATCAAGAATTGAAAGGAAATGTGCAGTCGGCGACGAATACTGTGAGAAAGGGAGAAGAACGACCTTTTTGGCAATCTTTGCCTAATAATTGAGTTCGGTAGAAAGTTGCGATCGCAATTTGTGCTCAATATTTACCAGGTTTGAGCGTTCGGACTTTAGTCCTCAGTGCGAGCCTCCCGCTCTCACAGGTTTGAGCGTTCGGACTTTAGTCCTCAGTGCGAGCCTCCCGCTCTCACCCTCAGTATCATTGGGCCATCACCGGATTTGATATAACTAGGACTTACGCACGGGTGGTTAGAAACCGGGTTTTTTACCTAATCTCTGCACTATAATGAAGGATTTTCGTGAAAAACCCGGTTTCTTTGCCCTTAATGCACAAGTCCCGATCGCGTAAAATGTCTAAAAGCAGTATTTGTACAAGAAATTTAGCCCTATGAGTAACGAACAGGAAAAAAATCAAATTTTGACTCAGCAACCGGAAACAATTGCCACTGACAGCCATGAGTTCAATCGCGCTGCAAATACCAGTCCCGGTTCTACTTCAGAACCGGCAGAAACTCCCACGGAAAATTTCGAGGTTGAAAACGCTTTAGCAGCAACTTCCGTACCAACAGAAACTTCCGCTGAAATTGCCGCGCCCGAAGATATTTCACAGACAATAGACGAAACAGAAACAATTCCAATCCCCGCCGAAAGTGTGCCAGAAACCAGTCAAATAGTCGGTTATTCTCAACCCACGACTTACACCGCCAATCCCCAGCCGAAACAACCTAGAATCTGGCAAATATTGGCAGTTTTTCTGAGCGGAATGTTAGTGGGTTCCGTCCTCAGTCTCGGCGCTTTCCTAGGGTGGAAAATGTATCAAGAAAGAGCAAACATTCAAATCAAACTGCACTCCGACGTACCGCTCCCCGAAAGCCCTCCGCCTGTCCCAGCAGCGCCCGCTAACCGCCGGCCAGGACTCCCCCCAGCACCCCAGCAGGCACTGCCCCCAACAATTGCTCCGTCGCCGAATCCGACTCAAATACCATCCCTGTCTGGTGTTCCGCAGCTTGCTTCCCCGTCGCCGCTGCCGGAGCCTGCTGCATCTGGCGCTGCGGTGGAAACCCCTGTAACCGAGCGAGTTAGCTTTCAGGCTGGTGCTACCGGAACTACTCTCAGCAACAGTTTGCGAGCTAACAAATCCAAGCGCTACTTGCTAGGATGCAATAGCGGCCAAAGCATGACAGTAAAGGTTCAAGAAGGTCAAGTTAGCGCCGACATTATTGCTCCTAACGGTGAAAAAGTAGGTACTGTTGATAGCACAGGTCAGTGGCAAGGTCAACTAGCCAGCAGCGGCGATTATACTATTGAAATTTCGGGCGATCGCCAAGCAACCTATGGAGTTAAAATTGAAGTCAAATAGCAAGTATAATCGTATCAGGGGATAGTTGCAAAATACATCAACCTACCCTGGTTGCCAATTACCAATTACCAATTACTAATTACCAATGGTCGCACAAATATCTCCAAGCATCTACGAATCAAAGACTCAGGAAATTGCTAAAGAAATCCTTAAGGCAACTCAAGACAAAAAGCGATCGTTTTTTGGTCAACTGCAAGACCAAATGCGCTGGGACGACAAGCTGATGGATTGGGCGATGGCTAGCCCTGGATTGCGGGTGCAATTGTTTCGATTTATTGACTGTTTGCCGGCCCTCCGCAGCAAGCCGGAAATTGCCCGCCACTTGCAAGAATACTTGACTGTGGAAGAGGTAGAATTGCCGGAAGCTTTGAAAAAATTGCTCAGTTTTACTAACGCTGATTCGATTCCTGGACAATTGGCGGCGACGACGGTTGCGCCTGCTGTGGAAACTTTGGCGCACAAGTATATTTCTGGGGAAAATATCAAGCAGGTAATTAAAACCTTAGAGCGGCTTCGCAAAGATAAAATGGGTTTTACAGTTGACCTTTTGGGGGAAGCTGTGATTACAGAAACTGAGGCGGAAGTTTATCTAAACCGCTATTTGGAATTGATGACGGAATTGACCAGTGCAGCTAAGAATTGGTCGCAGGTAGATGCGATTGATAAGGCTGATGGCGAAACTCTGCCGCGAGTGCAAGTATCTGTGAAGTTAACGGCTTTTTATTCTCAGTTCGATCCGCTGGATGCTAAAGGTAGCGAGGAGAAAGTCAGCGAGAGAATTCGCCTGTTGTTGCGGCGCGCCAAAGAGTTGGGGGCGGCCGTTCACTTTGACATGGAACAGTACGCCTACAAGAGTTTAACTCTGAGCATTCTCAAAGACTTATTGTTAGAGGAAGAGTTCCGCAGTCGCACGGATGTCGGAATTACCATGCAGGCATATTTGCGCGATAGCAAACAAGATTTGCAAGGCATTATTGCTTGGGCGAAAAAACGCGGAAATCCGGTAACGGTGCGTGTGGTGAAAGGCGCTTACTGGGATCAGGAAACTATCAAGGCGATGCAGAAAGATTGGCCGCAGCCTGTCTATAATGACAAGGTTGCTACGGATGCAAATTTTGAAGCAATGACTCAGTTGTTGCTGGAAAATCACGAATATTTGTATGCTGCAATTGCCAGTCACAATGTCCGATCGCAAGCCAGGGCGATCGCAATTGCCGAGACTCTCAATATACCGCGCCGCCGTTTTGAAATGCAAGTGCTCTACGGTATGGGCGACAAACTGGCTAAGCTTTTGGTCGATCGCGGTTATCGCGTCCGAGTATACTGTCCCTACGGCGATTTGCTCCCAGGGATGGCCTATTTGATCCGCCGATTGCTGGAAAATACCGCCAACAGTTCGTTTATTCGGCAAAGTTCCGAAGAAATGCCGATCGAACAATTATTAGCCGCCCCAGTCGCCAATGGCAACGACCAGCTAGTTTACACCAAAGTATTCCCCAACGTCGCTGATACCGACTACGCCAATACCAAATTGCGCCAACAAGCCGAAGCAGGCATCAAATTAGTGCGGGCTAGCCTAGGTCAAACCTACTTACCGCTAATCGACGGCGAGTATCAAAACACCGAAACCACAGTTAACTCTCTCAATCCTTCCAATCCCGCAGAAGTAGTCGGTAAAATCGGATTAATGTCCGAATCACAAGCCAAACAAGCCCTAGAAGCAGCCAAAGCAGCCTCCACCAGTTGGCGTAAAACCCCCGTTCGCCAGCGCGCCGGAGTCCTCCGCAAAGCAGCAGAATTGATGGAACAACGGCGCCACGAACTATCAGCTTGGATGGTGTTTGAAGTCGGTAAACCTGTCAGAGAATGCGATGCCGAAGTTTCCGAAGCTATTGATTTCTGTCGCTACTACGCTGACGAAATGGAACGGTTGGAACAAGGGCAAAATTATGATATTCCCGGAGAAAACAACCGCTATACCTATCAACCGCGCGGCATTTCCCTGATTATTTCCCCTTGGAATTTCCCCCTAGCAATTCCCGTCGGGATGACAGTTGCATCATTGGTTGCAGGTAACTGTACTTTGCTCAAACCTGCGGAATTTTCCACAGTAATTGCTGCAAAAATAGCCGAGATTTTGCTAGAAGCTGGAATTCCGAAAGGCGTATTTCAATACGTACCTTGCAAAGGTTCAACCGTCGGCGCTTACATGGTGAAACATCCCGATGTTCACATGATTACCTTCACCGGTTCCCAGGAAGTTGGTTGTCAGATTTATGCTGATGCTGCGATTTTACGGCCGGGACAAAGACACTTGAAACGAGTCATCGCCGAAATGGGCGGCAAGAATGGCATTATTGTTGATGAAAGTGCGGATTTAGACCAAGCAGTTGCGGGCGTAGTTTATTCGGCCTTTGGATATAGTGGCCAAAAGTGTTCTGCTTGTTCGCGAGTAATTGTGGTCGAGTCGGTGTACGATGCTTTTGTGGAAAGATTGGTAGAAGCCACGCGATCGCTCAATGTCGGCCCAGCCGAAAATCCCGGCACTCAAGTCGGCCCTGTCATCGATGCTTCGGCGCAGTCTCGCATCCGCGAATACATCGAAAAAGGTCGCGCGGAAGCTAAGATAGCCTTAGAAATGGCGGCGCCGGAAACCGGTTATTATGTCGGCCCAGTCATTGTGACGGAAGTAGCGCCGAGTGCAACTCTCGCCCAAGAAGAAATTTTTGGCCCAGTTTTGTCAGTGATTCGGGCTCATAATTTCAATGAAGCGATTAACATTGCTAACGATACGAATTTCGCGTTAACTGGCGGATTGTATTCTCGCACGCCTTCGCATATCGATCGCGCCCAAGCCGATTTTGAAGTCGGAAACTTGTACATCAATCGCGGAACCACCGGCGCTGTGGTATCCCGCCAACCCTTCGGAGGATTCAAACTTTCGGGAGTTGGTTCTAAAGCTGGCGGCCCGGATTATTTGCTACAATTCCTCGAACCGCGTACCATCACCGAAAATATTCAGCGCCAAGGTTTTGCACCGATTGCAGGAGTAGACGATTAATCATTCTTAAGGTTCGTAGTAAGGACTTCAGGGTGCATCTGGTTTTTGAAGAGGGCGAAGCATGACCGCATATAAGTTATTAGTTATAATCTCATATTGACTGCGGTCATGCTTCGCCCCTACAAACATATTTGCTTGCAGATACACCCGGACTTCAGTCCTCTTTCTGGCTTTGAAGAAAGAAGGACTGAAGTCCTCACTACGAACCTTTTCCTAGGGTGATATCAACCAAATTCTGCGAGATTAGCTATTTATCAAATGGAATCTACTAAAAATCGCGATCGACTAAATTCTCACAACCCTCCACTTGAGAAGTGGTTGAGATTTTTAATTATAGCTGTATTGGCGATCGGCATTTTGTTTCGCTTTGTCAATCTCGATCGCAAATTCTACTGGATAGACGAAAACTATACTTCTTTAAGAGTTTCCGGCTACACGGAAGCCGAAATTATCAAACAAATTTCATACCAGAAAATAACCTCGCCCTCTGACTTCCAAAAATACCAACAGATAAATTCCCAAAAAACTTTAAGCAATACCCTAAATTCCTTAGCAACAGAAGACCCCCAACACCCGCCGCTATATTACGTACTAGCGCGATTTTGGGCGCAGTGGTTCGGCACTTCCGTTGCAGCAATGAGAAGTTTGGCAGCAGTGATTAGCTTGCTGGTATTTCCTGCCATTTATTGGCTGGCTTGGGAGTTATTTGAATCTCCCGCTGTGGCGTGGATGGCGATCGCAATTTTCGCAATTTCTCCCTATCACATCCTGTTCGCCCAAGAAGCCAGACAGTACAGTTTGTGGACAGTAACTACCATTTTATCCAGTGCAGCCTTGTTGCGAGCAATGCGCCCTGAATCAACTCAAAATAATCTCGCCTTTGTTTCTAACTGGGCACTTTACGCGATCGCAGCCACACTAGGATTGTACACCCACTTATTATTTATTTGCGTAGCCGCAGCCCACGCTATCTACGTCGCAGTTATCGCCAACTGGCGCGATGTCAAAACATTTATTGCCTATTATGCAGCAGCAATGGTCGCCTTAATCTGCTTCATGCCTTCCCTTGTCAATACTGTAGAAAACTTCAATCAAGTTAGAAGTACCACAGTATGGGCAGAACAGACAAATTTCTTAAGATTAGTTAGCAGGTGGGTGGGCGCTGTCACCATAGGATTTTTTGATATTGGTATTGATGGAACGGCCAACGCCGCACAACTAGGCTTAGTCATTCCTGTTGGCATCATAATTCTAGCTTTAGTCGGCTATGCCCTGTATTTTCTGTGCCGACAAACACCAAAACGGGTTTGGTTATTGATATTGTTATTAATTGCCACAACTGCCTTATTTTTGGCAGTCCCCGATATACTTAAAGGCGGAAGGCGATCGGCAAATCCGCGATATTTAGTTCCTTGTTATGTGGGAATTCAGTTAGCAGTTGCTTACCTGTTGTCTGTGAAAGTTAGCAACAATTTTGATAATTTAAAACCACAAAGACTGTGGAAAATAGTCATAGTTGCACTGTTTTGTTCGGGCATTATCTCGGGTGGAGTTAGTTCTGGGGCCGATAGTTGGTGGAATAAAGGTAGTGGTTGGTTGCGGGCAGAATTAGAAGTAGCTGCGATTGTCAATCAAGTCAGCAATCCCCTCATTATCAGCGATGCGAATATAGCATACATCATGCCTTTAAGTTATCGCCTGCAACCAAAAGTTAAATTGCTAGTCGAACCGCGCTGTTATACTTCTTGCTACCAAAATCGAGAATTAGCACGGAAAAAACCACAACCGCCCAAAGTTCCCGCCGGTTTGGGCGAGTTGTTTTTATATAGACCATCCTCAGCTTTGCGATCGGCAATTGAACAGCAAAACTATCAAATAGATCCGGCGGTTGCTAATGTAGAACTCAATCTGTGGAAAATTACTAAAAAATAATGTGACAGAATTAAGGCAAAAAAATCTGGTTTTTCGCGAAATACTGCCCAGAAACCTGATTTTGGGAAGTATGTCGCAAGTAGAGTAGGACAGAGCTGCGTTTCGCGGTAAACTAGAAATTAAGAATAACAAAAATAACATCAAAAATCTCAAATGACAGTCACTGAAACCTCCAATATTCGCAGACTGCTGTGCGATCCTGACTTAGGGCTAATTCCTCACTTAGAAAAATCCCTGAAAGACTTACACTCGTCTGCGATCACCAATGGAGAGAAATTTAAGGTAGAACCTTACGATATCGAACTCAAAAGCTGCCACACTCAGAAGCATCCCAACGACCAAAAACCCCTTGTCACTCAGTCAGTGTTAATCAAAATCCCCCTGAGTGGGCAAGTTCAAGACAAGATGCACCTCTATCTGATCGCCAGTGAGTTGCAGAACCAAATCGACATCAAAATTATCGACTGGAGTGCCTTAGAACGCCGCCAATACGACATTCACGGCATCCCCTTAAAGCAGCCGATTACCAAAATAGACGGGGAGATGAATTACGAGTTAGTATTCGATCGACCAAGTTACTGCTGCATTACTCTGTGCCGCCAATTTGACTTGACTTACGCCGCCAATTATTAAGATTGGAGATAAGAGTCGGCGGTTGAAACCGCTACTACACAAACCAAGTCCGCCTCCGCGGACTCAAGGTGTGCAATGCACACCTTGTGATTATTTTGCACATCGCGGGTAGCACAAAATCGAATTTAAACCGATCGACTAGAAGTTTCAGCCAAAATCTGCTTAATTTGAGCAGGAGTCAGACTGGGATTGGCTTGTAACATCAAAGCTATCACCCCAGATACGTGCGGCACTCCCATCGAAGTACCCGCAAAATATCGATAGGGAACCCCCGGTTGAGAAAGCGGCACCGTTGAATAAACATCCCCAGCATCCGCCCTTCCACCGTCGCCGCCCGGAGCGACAAAATAACTAATTGTGTCAGATCCTGCCCGGTTAGAATAATCTGTAAACAAGCCATTCCGGTTAACTGCACCGACAGCAATTCCTATCTCATTGGCAAACTTAGCCGGATAATCTGAGTCGGGGCGCGCATCATTTCCGGCTGCTGAAATCACTACCACGCCCTTGGCTTCCGCCGCTCGAATTGCGCTTAATTCGCGATCGTTGAACTGTTGGCCACCAAAACTCACATTAATGATTTTCGCACCATTTGCCACGGCATAATTAATCGCATTAATTTCATCTGTAATTTTGCCTACTCCTGTGCTATTGAGTATTTTCAAAGGCATAATCTTCGCAGTCGGAGCCGTTCCAGTTATTCCTACTCCATCTTTTTTGGCAGCAAGTAAACCCGAGATATGAGTACCGTGGCTGTTATCATCCATCGGATCGTTATCGTTGTTAGCAAAATCCCATGCCCGGAAATCGTCTACAAAGCCATTACCATCATCATCTACGCCGTTGCTAGCTTTATTTCTCCCCGCAGCATCAACGCCATTTTCTCCCCCATTGCTCCAAATATTCCCCGTTAAATCCGGGTGATTGTAATCAACTCCACTGTCGATAATTGCTACGACAATGCCATCTCCAGTCAAGCCCTTCGCCCAAACTTCAGGAGCTTTAATTAAGTCTCTGCCCCACTCGTCGCCGCCCAAATCGGGAACATCAGGAAAAGTTGGCACACCTTGAGCTTTAGCGACTGCTGCCGCTGCATTCACCAAACCAAACCCAAAACGAGAGTCAAAAACAGGTGAGTTACTGGGATTATTAGGAACAATATTTGCAGGAGTTGCAGATAAATTTAGGGTAAAATTTGTATTACCTTGGTTTTGATAAACTCGGACAAAATATGTTCCTGCTGCTAAATTTTTGAGGTCGATCGACTCTGGTGATAAACCTGATTCTTGAGAAGAAGCAATAATATCGGTAACGTCAATAGAATTGTCGCCGTTAATATCTTTAATTACAGCCACATTAACATCGGCGCTAAAACCGCTGACAGTTAATTTAATGTCGTTAGTTCCAGGTAAAGTAAAGCGGTAAATGTTGTCGGGGCGGGCGTTGCTAACCGCGTCGGCGATGGTTTGAGTGTTGCTCAAAACGCCTAAATCACGGGCTTGGCTGAGTTGGTTTCCCGGTGCGGTATTTGTAGAGATGAACTTACCGCTGAGGTTTTGTGGAGATGTGTTGGCGACTAAGGCTAAAATAGCACCGGATTGGCGAATTTTAATTACTGTATTGGGAGTGCCCGAAACTGTTTCTAAAGTGATGTCTGCTTCGGTAAGATTGTCAGTTAGTTCGATCGCATCCTCAGAACTGTTAAAGTCAGTAATCAAGTCAGCAAGCGCCGGATCGGAGACTGGAGAGTTGCTGCGAAGAACAAAGATATCTGCGCCCAAACCCCCCGTCAGCGTATCTTTGCCTCCATCACCCACTAAAACGTCGCTACCGTTGCCACCGTTGAGGCTATCATCCCCCCTACCTCCTTGCAAGCTATCGCCGCCCTTCCCGCCAAACAGGAAGTCATTACCGACACCGCCGTTAAGCAAGTCATTCCCGACACCGCCGAAGAGTGTATCGGAATTGCCGCCGCCGAGGAGTTGGTCATTACCATCATCACCGTTGAGGCGATCGGCATCCGAGGAACCGACAATAAAATCATTACCACCGAGGGCAAAAAGTCCGTTAGGATAAGGAGTCAAAAAGCCCGGAGTTAAGGTTAAACTGTTGGGGTTATTGTCTAAAAGATAGGAAAATCCGTCTGGGCTCGGGCCGGCCATTGAAATTTACTCCTTAAGTGCGATCGATCTAAATTTTAAATAAAATACATGAAATTCAGGTTAAAAAATCTACCATCCCAAATTCACTAATCAGGATCGGAAAATGGGAAAACCACGCTTGCATCGAATTCAGAATTTTTTCAACCTCGCGAAAGCCCGTTTAAAGCCTTATTTGCGCTATGCGATTTTGGGCGGGACGTTTTTATTTATTGCCCAAGCTTTGGCGACTCACTGGCGAGAAGTCGCGAATATCCAAATTCGATCTGAGAGTTTTCCGTTGCTGGCGATCGCCCTGGGCGTCACTTTACTATCTCTAATTTTGGTCGGCTGGGTGTGGATGTTAATCTTACGGGAATTCCGCCAACCTGTAAATGCCGCCTGGGCGATTCAAGTTTTTCTCAAGACTAATATTGCCAAGTATTTACCGGGGAATATTTGGCATTTTTGGGGTCGCATCTCGGACGCCAAAAAGGGAGGGATTGCGCCCAAAGCTGCTACTCTCAGCGTTTTGCTGGAACCGCTGCTGATGGCTTCCGCAGGTGTGCTAATTGGGTTGATTTGTTTTGATAAAATTAATGGGTTTTTGCGGATTTTCGGTTGTGCTGCTATTTTGACGGCGATTCATCCCCGAATTTTAAATCCGATCGTCCTATTTGTAGAGCGGTTGAAGTTATCAAAGAACAAGGGGGAAAATCCAGAGGTTGGAGAGGTTGCAGGCGATCGACCAATTTCGCGTTTAGAGTCTAGCTCCAATCTATCTAAAAAAACCTCCCGTGTCAAGTCCCAGCGCCAAATTAATTTGCCAATTAAACGCTATCCTTTAGTGCCGTTAATCGGACAAATGTGTTTTATCGGATTGCGGGGAAGCGGTTTTTTCCTAACGGTAATGGCTTTAAACCCGGTAAATTTTATCGATATTCCCAACTTGTTCGGTGCTTTTGGTTTGGCGTTTGTTGTCGGTTTAGTCGTACCGGGTGCGCCGGGAGGGATGGGAGTTTTTGAAGCAACGGCGATCGCCCTTTTGTCCGATCGCTTTTCGACAGGTATAATTTTGAGTACCGTGGCTTTGTATCGGCTAATTAGCATTCTGGCAGATGTTGCGGGTGCTGCTTTGGCAAAGCTCGATCGCCAGCGCGATCGACATATTAAGTGAGTGAGTGCGAAGATATATATAGCCTTTCTCCGAAACATGAGGAAGTGGAAGCTAATTGGTCATTGGTCATTGGTCATTGGTCATTGGTCATTGCTTGTGGCTATAGGTTTTTTCAGGTTTATGGAGCCAAAAACTCTCGTTAGTGCGAAAACCCGATCGCAGAATATGGTATACCTCATGGAGAGTGAGAACCGCTATAAGTGGGAATTGGTAGGGAAAACTATAGCTGTTTTAAATGCGGTTTCTGCTAGCAGTATTAATGTAGCGAATTTCACTTTGATTGAAACATTCTCTTTCTTCTCCGACTCTGTGTCACCAGTTTGAGCGATAGAAATCGCACTACACAATTCGTTGGTAGTGAGGAATGAGAGGGGAGCATCCCGGTTTTGCAAAAGCCTCAAATGGCCCTCCGGTCGTTGAGGTAAGCACAACGAAGTTTTAGCATTTGATTGACATTTTTTTTCAACCATTGAGCCCGGGAGATTTTCAACCTTCTATCTATTTGTTTGACCGTCGATTCCACGGCTCCCGAGCCTCGGCGAACAAATCTTGTCTGATGATAATTGCTCATAGTTAACAATTCTAGAGCGATGCTTTTCTAGAT
>NZ_JAAFKD010000059.1 GCF_013299165.1 Microcoleus sp. bin38.metabat.b11b12b14.051 | reverse complement strand
ATTTACGTGTTTGAGTTTAGCTAATTCTTCATTGCTGAGAATCGGCGTTTTCAGCTCAATTAAATGACAGCTTTCCGGTTCCGGTTTGAGCAAATTGCGTTCTGAACCAATTGTCGTTTCCGCAGAAGTGACAATTTCTTCACGGATCGAATCGATCGGCGGATTGGTAACTTGAGCAAAAAGTTGTTGGAAGTATTCATAAAGTAGCTTCGGGCGATTGGAAAGCACAGCCAGCGGCGTATCTGCACCCATCGCACCCACAGCTTCTACTCCATCTTTTGCCATCGGGGCTAACAGCAAGCGCAGTTCTTCAAACGTATAACCAAAAGCCATTTGGCGCTGGATCAATGTTTCCGGTTGCGATTGAGCAACTGACGGCGCATCTTTCAGCTTGGCGATTTCGACCATGTGCTGGTCAATCCACTCTCGGTACGGGTGTGCTGTCGAGATTTGAGTCTTAATTTCCTCATCAGAAATGATGCGGCCTTCCTCCGTATTTACGAGGAACATCCGCCCTGGTTGGAGGCGGCCTTTTGAAAGAATTCGTTCCGGGGCGATCGGCAAAACACCCGCTTCCGATGCCATAATTACTAAGTCATCCTTAGTAATGCAATAGCGGGAAGGCCGCAAACCATTGCGATCGAGAACAGCGCCGATCGATGTACCATCAGTAAATGCGATCGAAGCCGGCCCATCCCAAGGTTCCATCAAGCAGGAATGATATTCGTAGAAAGCCTTTTTCTCGTCATTCATCGACTCGTGGGCTGTCCAAGGTTCAGGAATCATCATCATTACGGCGTGGGGTAAGGAACGCCCAGCCAAATACAGCAATTCCAAAGCGTTGTCAAAAATCGTCGAATCGCTACCATCGATGTTGATTAAATTGGGGATTTTCTTTAAATCATCTCCGAATAGTTCCGACTCGAACAAAGATTGGCGCGCGTGCATCCAATTGATGTTGCCGCGCATCGTGTTAATTTCACCGTTGTGGGCGATGTAGCGGTAAGGGTGCGATCGTTCCCAACTCGGAAAAGTATTCGTACTGAAGCGCGAGTGAACCAGGGCTAAAGCACTTTCCATGTCAGGGTCGTGCAGTTCGGGATAATAATCTCCCACTTGCACCGGCATTAACATACCCTTGTAGACGATCGTCCGACACGACAAAGTGGAATTATACCAGTAAGGGTCTACATTCGTCTGGCGGATCGCATTGTGAGCGCGTTTGCGGATCACGTACAACTTCCGTTCAAAAGCCGCCTCATCGATACCCTCGGCGCGCCGGACAAACACCTGCTGCATAAAGGGTTCGCTGGATTTAGCCGTATCGCCCAAGGACGAGTTATTTGTGGGTACATCCCTCCAGCCGAGCACTTCCTGTCCTTCTTCGGCGGCGATTTCGGCAAAAATGCGTTGTCCGTTTTCGCGTTCAGCTTGGTTTGGCGATGAGTAAATCGCGCCGACGCCATACTCGCCGGCTTCTGGAAGTTGGATATTTAAAGCTGCGGCTGCTTTCTTGAGAAACTTGTGGGGCACCTGCATCAAAATGCCCGCGCCGTCTCCGGTGTTGGGTTCGCAGCCGCAGGCCCCCCGGTGGTCGAGGTTCAACAGGATTGTCAGGGCCTGTTGGACGATTTCGTGGGATTTGTTACCTTTTACGTGTACAATAAATCCGACTCCGCAAGCATCGTGCTCGAACTGCGGATCGTACAGCCCTTGTTTTTGTGGCAGTCCGTTGTTGTTCATTTTGATGTATCTCTCATAGTGGCGAAAAGATTTTGATCTAGAGTAGAGCGTGGGATCGCGATCGATCTAGTATGATGTATTATAGTTGGATTTACTACATTAGGTAGATGTACGAAAAAATCAAAGCTGATGCGATCGATCGAGTGTGCAAAAATAGTTGAAGCTGAGATGTTGTACCATTGTCAGCAACAGGTATCTTGCCTGTTCATAAATAAGTAAAGAATGGCTTGTTGGTAATTAGATGATCGATTGATATTTGGTTTTTTTTTACCGCAGAGGCCGCAGAGAGCGCAGAGGAAGAGAAGAGAGATGGGCAATTCGGATACATTTTGTTGGTAATTAGATGATTGATTGATATTTGGTTTTTTTTTACCGCAGAGGCCGCAGAGAGCGCAGAGGAAGAGAAGAGAGATGGGCAATTCGGATACATTTTGTTGGTAATTAGATGATTGATTGATATTTGGTTTTTTTTTACCGCAGAGGCCGCAGAGAGCGCAGAGGAAGAGAAGAGAGATGGGCAATTCGGATACATTTTGTTGGTAATTAGATGATTGATTGATATTTGGTTTTTTTTACCGCAGAGGCCGCAGAGAGCGCAGAGGAAGAGAAGAGAGATGGGCAATTCGGATACATTGTCGATCGGCTTTTTAAGGGTTCAGAAGATGCTTACCCCACAAGAAAATTTAGTCTTTGTGGAACAGGATTCTTGCCTGTTTTTGAGAAATGAGTTTATCGGATTGTTAGTCCGACTTTATCCTCGGCGTCTGGGTGATATTCTCCACCAGTATTTTGCCTTCTCATCCACGATGAACATTTATGAAAAGTTGCAAAAAGTCGATCGCCTCAAAGTCTGGTTAGATGGATTTCGCCCGCTTTCTCCGACTCTGGTTGCAGAATTGAAAAAACTCTACGATGTGCGGTTCACTTATCATTCTAACGCGATCGAGGGCAATACCTTGACGCAGCGCGAAACAGAGTTAGTCCTAAAAACTGGCATCACTGTCGGCGGCAAAACTCTGCGCGAACATCTAGAGGTTATTGGACATCGAGATGCGATCGACTATATTGAAATGCTAACGCGATCAGATACTGCGATCGGTGAATGGGAAATTAAACAAATTCACAGCTTAATTATAAGGGCGATTGCGCCGGATGAAGCTAGACGTTACCGGCAGTTAGATGTCAAAGCCGCTGGTACCGAATACCTCTATCCGCCTCATTATTTGCTTTCGGATTTAATGCCGGAATTTATCCAATGGCTTAACAGTGATCAAATCAAATCGTTGCATCCACTAGAGTTTGCAGCCGAAGCACATCCTTTGTATCGATTCATCCGTTTCGGGATGGTAACGGGCGTACCGGGCGGTTATTGATGAATCTCCTGCTGTTGCGGGCTGGATATCCCATCGTGATTGTATCAAACCAGGTGCGTGCTGCCTACATTGAGGCGATCGCCCAAGCCCAACAAGACAATTCCGGGATTCATCCGTTATTAGATTTGATTGTAGATGCGGCGCGGTACTCCCTGATCGAAACCCTGCAAATCGTAGCCACCGCCAGCGATAGTCAGAGTCAAGGGCTGCCTTTCTATCAAGAGATGCTAGCAGTTTTGCAACAGCAGCCTCAAAAGCTGGATTAGGATTCATCTCAAATCCCCTGGTATCGCAATTATTCATCTCTCCTCTGCGCCCTCTGCGCCCTCTGTGGTTAAATCATTCCAAAACAACCGTAAACAGCAGCCTCAAAAGCTGGATTAGGATTCATCTCAAATCCCCTGGTATCGCAATTATTCATCTCTCTCCTCTGCGCCCTCTGCGCCCTCTGTGGTTAAATCATTCCAAAACAACCGTAAACAGCAGCCTCAAAAGCTGGATTAGGATTCATCTCAAATCCCCTGGTATCGCAATTATTCATCTCTCTCCTCTGCGCCCTCTGCGCCCTCTGTGGTTAAATCATTCCAAAACAACCGTAAACAGCAGCCTCAAAAGCTGGATTAGGATTCATCTCAAATCCCCTGGTATCGCAATTATTCATCTCTCTCCTCTGCGCCCTCTGCGCCCTCTGTGGTTAAATCATTCCAAAACAACCGTAAATCGTACAAGATGTCCCGTTAAATAAAGAACCAGCCCCCGTAGATGAAGATTTGATGTAGATTCGAGATCACAACCATACCAGGTGACAACAGCTAGAGTTATTTTGCTATGGTTGTTAAGGCAAGTCGATCGGGCAAAGCAGATTTCTCAGTAAAAATGTACAATTTGCTAACCCATCCGTGCAGGTAAGCGCTACCCGCAAAAACCAACATTGTTTACTAGAAACTTAAACCAGTAATCCAGAAGGAGTAAAAACATGGTTCAGACTCAAGAAATTTCTCAAATATCTACTCTACATACACCTATTAGCATCAACGGAATTACCGCCACAGAAATGCGCCCTTGGGGCTCGTTTACAACTCTTGAAGAAGGCCCAGGATATAAAATTAAGCGGATCGAAGTTAATCCCGGACATCGCCTCAGCCTCCAAATGCACCACCACCGCAGCGAACACTGGATCGTAGTTTCTGGTACTGCTAAAGTTACTTGCGGTGAAACTGAACAAGTTTTGTTTACAAATCAATCTACCTATGTTCCTCAGTGCATTAATCACCGCCTGGAAAATCCCGGAGTTATCCCGCTGGTTTTAATTGAAGTGCAGAATGGCGAATATCTTGGAGAAGATGATATTGTGCGCTTCCAAGATGATTATGCTCGGACAGAAAAGGCTAAATAATTCGTAATTGGTAGTTGGAAATTGGCAATTAGTAATTGGTATTTTTTACTTTATAGCTAACGACTAAAAATCAAAAAATATCATAATTACCCCTTGCCAATTCCCAATTCGCCATTCCCAATTCGCCATTCCCAATTCGCCATTCCCAATTCGCCAATTACCGATAATGATTCATCTGAGTAAAACAGCAGCGACAGAAGTAAAGCGCCTCAAGTCCAAGTATCCCAATCCCAATGCTTTGTTTCGTCTGGGCGTGGAATCGAGCGGCTGTTCCGGTTTGTCTTATACAATGGCTTTTGACGGTGCGCCCGCCCCAGAAGACGCTGTATGCGAGTCTGAGGGAGTTCAAATTGCGATCGCCCCCCAGCACTTAAAATATCTCAACGAGCTCACCTTAGACTATTCAGAAGACTTGATGGGCGGAGGTTTCCGATATCACAATCCCAATGCAGCCCAAAGCTGTAGCTGCGGCAACTCATTTTCTGCCAGGTAATAATCAATATGATGACAGTCAAAGACTTAGAAAAAGTCCAAAAAACCTTCAAAGAAGCCGGTCAGGATTACCAACTTGAACTAGAAAGCGGGAAGATTATCATTGTGGGCCCCTCAGATATTGTATCAAGTGAAATAGGTGTAGTTTTCATTTGGCTGCTTGCTAATTGGGTTTATCCCCGCCGTTTGGGTCGAATTTTTGACTCCGCAGGTGGCTTTATTTTGCCTGATGGTAGCCTGACAGCACCCGATGTTTCCTTTGTGCGGGCCGCCCGGATCCGGCAAAGTCCCCGTTATTTCGCAGAATTAGTGCCAGACTTGGTAGTAGAAATTAAATCACAGAGCGATCGCATTAAACCACTCGAAAAAAAGATTCTGAATTTTATCCAACTCGGAGCACAAGTAGGAATTTTAATTGACCCCGATGAAGAAACTGTTACAGTTTACCGTCAGGAAGGTGAACCAGTTGTGCTGGGACATGCCGATATTTTGACAGTATCCGAACTTTTTCCGGGTTGGGAATTGCCAATTTCCGAACTTTGGCCGCCAATTTATACTGAAGCTGAAACTCAAGCATAATTTCGCATTTTAATATAAGTAATTTGAACGAACCGCGAAGACGCAAAGGACGCGAAGGAAGAAAAGAGAAGAGAAAAGAAAGATTTAACAATGGCAAATAAATCCGAACAAACCCAAGATTGGTATAGCGAATATATCGCCACCTACACTTGGGAACAGCGAAAAAACTGGTACAGTCAAATCGCAGATGCCTACAACAAAACCAGACCGCGCTATCCTCAACAACTAATTAATCGCGTCGTGGAATTAGCCCAACTTCCCTCAGATGCAAACATTCTTGAAATCGGCTGCGGCCCCGGAATTGCCACTGTTCCGTTTGCTGAATTCGGCTTTGCAATGCTTTGTCTCGAACCCAGTCAGCCAGCTTGTCAGCTAGCGCGAGAAAACTGTGTAATTTATCCATCTGTAGAGATTAAAAATCAAACTTTTGAAGAGTGGGAATTAGAAGCTGAGAAATTCAATGCTGTACTCGCCGCGACTTCTTTTCATTGGGTGTCGCCGGAGATTCGCTATCAAAAAACGGCCGCCGCACTTAAAGATAAAGGTTTATTAATTTTACTGTGGAATGCCGGAGTTTTGCCACAGGATGAAGTTTACCGAGTTTTGGATGAAGTTTATCAAAATCAAGCTCCGTCTCTAGCAGAATATCATGCAAAAGAAAGAGCTGATCGAGCAGAAAGTATCAAAGAACTCGGACAAAATGTCATCGAATCAGGGCTGTACGAGAATTTAATTTACGAGCAGTTATTGTGTAAAACCACTTACAGTATAGAAGATTATCTGGCACTGTTGCAGACTTACTCTGAGTACATAGCGCTCGACGATAAAAAAAGAACATCATTGTTAGCAAAATTACGGGAAGCACTCGAAAAAAACTGCGGAAATAGCATCGAAGCTTCTTATCTTTCAGCCTTTCACATTGCCAAAAAACTTTAGCACTTTTTCTCTTCTCTTCCTTCGTGTCCTTTGCGCCTTCGCGGTTCGTAAAAAAAACATTATTTACAAATCAGAGGTGGAATTGGTAACAAATTCGGCGACTCTTGTGCCTTACAGCCCTGGGGGAACACCACCAATTTGCAATTAATATCAATTAATCAACAAGGTTCGTAGTGAGGACTTTAGTCCTTCTTTCCGAGGACTAAAGTCCTCACTACAAACCTATTTTAGTGTGGCTGCTGAGAATAACCCACTGCATTAATTGCTGCCACTCAGAAGATTGAGCTAATAAATCTGCATCCAATTCATGGCCCGCATCCTGCGAAAATTCGGTAAAACACTCCGCCCAATTAATTACTGTTTCCACAGGCAAATAAGGCGTATAATTCCAAGAGCGCTGCAAAAACTCTGCCATTTCAACAGGATGACCGGTGCGGTGCAAATACCAAGCAATCCAAACAAATGTACTGTACTTGATTTGCTTTTCTAACAAACGTATTTTATCCGGCAATTCGGGGCGAGCAAAAAAATTGTCCGTGACAGCCGCCAGGGATTTAGCCTGCGGTAAACCTTTGTACATGGCGCTTTGTTCGTGCTGGCGGTAGCAAACTGTTATTTGTCGCAACCACTCTGTTTCGCATCCCATTAAGGCTAAACGCAGCACTAAATCTGTATCTTCTGCCGGAGGGAATCGAGGGTCAAATCCGCCGGCTTGTTCTAACCAATGGCGCCGAAATACCATCGCGCTTGGCAATACTGGTTTCCAGCGCAGCCACATTTCTAAGTCTAATTTAGGCACGTTTTCCCAGGGTTTGACATCTTTGATCGGTTCGCCTATACTGTTTACTTGACGCCAGCCGCTGTGGACTATTCCTATATTTGGTTGCGCTGCAAATACAGCGATTTGTCCTGCTATTTTGTCTGGTAAAAAGTAGTCATCTGCATCTAGAAAGGCGATGAATTCTCCTCTGGCTAGTTCGATGCCGCGATTTCTGGCAATGGAAACTCCTTGATTTTGTTGGTAAATGTAGCGCAGGCGATCGCCATATTGCTCTAAAATTAATCTGGTGTCGTCTCGTGAACCGTCGTCTATAACAATAATTTCCCAGTCACTATAGGTTTGGTGCAGGACGCTATCAACGGCTTGGCCGATGTAAGCAGCGCAGTTGTAAGCGGGAATTACCACGCTTACCTGCGGAGTTCGATCGCTCATAATTAATCATATATATCAAGTTCGATGGATTGTACCATTTTAGATTTTAAATTTTAGATTTTAAATTTTAAAATTTAAGGATTGGGAGTGACTGATGATTATCGAGACCATACTTGTAGCCTGCACCATCCTCTGACGCTACCCAAAAACAGCTACAAGCCGCGAGGCGACAGTCATGGTCAATTCCAAAATGTTAGACTAAATTTTGATGTCCCAAATTTACTGGGCTGCTAGTAAACCTTAAATCTTAAGTCAAAAATTGAGAATCGATGCTGTGCACCCAATCAGCAGCTATCCTGTTTGAGCGTAACTTTTATTTAAGAATTGGCTAGGCTGAGTTGCTGTGAATTGAGTAAATTATGGCGGGGAATTGCCAGAGGGTTGCGATCGCCTTTTACCTTCAAATATTTGTCAGCTATTTGCAACACCTCTTGCGGTTTTGCCGGCTTGCTCAAAAAATCCGAAGCACCTGTAAGTTTGGCTCGCGTGCGGTCAATTATACTGCCTTGACCTGTCAAAAATACGATCGGAGTTTCCCGAAAAGCCGATGTTTTTCGCAAAAAATTGCACAAAGCAAAACCGCTTGTCTTTGGCATCACCACGTCCATAAAAATTAAAGCAGGCCTTTGTTTGGACAGAATGCCCACTCCTTGCATCGGGTCTTGAATTTTTAGCACTCGATACCCTGCTGGTAATAAAATTTGTTCTAAAAATTCGCATACTGTCGGACTGTCGTCGATACAGGCAATCAAAGGCCGCACCGGCCCAATCATCGCCGAAGCAAGGCGCCACTGTTCTATAGGCGAGGGCAAGTCTGGTACTGTTCGGAAATTTACTAAACCCTGCTTCATGTAATTAACTAAAGCGCGAGTTGCCACTGTCACGCACTGTTTTTTCTTAAAAGCAATATCCCAAAGAGTATTCTCGCCGTTAAATACGTTAGCTAAAGCGATCAAAGAATTAGAACTAAATCGATTTTCCTGCAACTGTGCCGACGCTTTTAACAGAGGTGCTTGTTCGGGTTCTACCAACCACAAACCCATGGCTTTCCACTTCTGCCAAATTTGTTCTGCAGAACACAGAATTTGCTCTAATTCTGTTAAAGACAGCAGCAAAGAAGAGGTAATTTTAGAAAAATATTTTTCCGACGGACGCCACTCCCGGCGCAAGCCAGATTGACCGATCAAAGCAAAGAAAACTTCCGAAACGCTGCTTTGGACGATCGCCTTAGCTTGTTCCAAACTCATTTCGCTGGCTCCTACCCCTTGCTGAAGCAGTTGATACTCCCACAATTCTCCAGCATCCATGTCTCTGAGATCCACTTGAAAGTTGCGACAGTGTTGCCCGATCCCCCGATACCAGCGCCTCGCCCTGTGGGATCCCCCTGTGGCATAAACCAAGCAACCCTGAAAAAAGTAAAGTTGCCACTGTTGTTCGCCTTGCTCTAAAAGCAGTTTCCCTGTTGCTTGTTTCTGGCTCAGCACTGCCAGAGTATGGGACAACATTTTGTACCCGATTGCGGTAGCAGACATATCAACTCGCATCCCCTGTACTCCCGTTTTTCCTATTATATAACTGCTGAGTTGTGGAATAAAACAGTAATATTACGGAATTTAGGTTAAAAACAACAACCAACTCTGGGAGTTTAACCCCTCAGGTACTGATTCCCCTCAATAGTTTTAGCCATGAAGATGCCTGCCCTATTTGCACTATTAACTAACCTATAAAATCGAGAATCTAACTAATATAGCAACCGCCAAGAGCGTGAGGAGGTTCTTCATTGCTGAATCAGGGGGCGATCGCAACTTCCTTCTACCTGTTTGCTGAATCCTTATTTTGACCCTCCCCGCTCCGCTACCAGAGAGCGAAAAGTCAACCGCTGTAAGGATTTTAGACATTATACCTGGTAGTGTAACTAATTCTCTGGGCTATCTTTGGGTGGTACGGGATCGTAACCGCCAGGATGAAAAGGATGACAGCGCAAAATCCGCTTAACTGCCATTGAACCGCCGCGGGCCGCCCCAAATCTTTCTATGGCTTCGATCGCGTATTGCGAACAAGTTGGTTGAAATCTACAGGCGTTAGGCAAATAAGGAGAAATCCCCATTTTGTAGCCTCGAATTAATCCGATCAGTAATACTTTCACAATTGTTACCTCAGCGCTTGATTAAATTAATCGCAAAATCTTGTCCCATACCGCTGAAAGCTAGGTGAATCCACAGCATCCCCAGCGGTTCCAGCAATCGAGCTTGCTTGAGATCCCCGGCATCTACAACTTCAAATCCGATGTCTTCCGCAAGATTGGTGACAATTTTCTTTGCATCTGCGTTGTCTCCACAAATAAAAGCAGTTGCTGTTTGCGAACCGAATTGCAAATTTTCAAAACAGCTTGCACCAATATTGTTAAAAGCTTTCACAACTTGCGCTGAACTCGCCCATTTGGCAATTTCTTCTGCCGCCGAAGTTGTGTGTCCGATTGTCAGCCCAGCAGCAAGTCCAGCAGGTGTCAGCTCGATCGGGTTTGTCGCGTCAATAATTATTTTGTCTGTCAAATCTCCCGCAGCGGCGATCGCCTCTTGTGTCCCATTCCAAGGCGTAGCTAATATCAAAACTTGACCGTGACTTGCCGCTTCCCCAACGCTCGCAGCTCGCGCATTTCCCCCTGTAGCAGAAGAAGCAGACTGCACTTTTGCACTCTGCGGATCTCTGACGCCAAACACAATAGAGTGATTTTTTTTAGTTAAAATTCTGCCGAGAGTTGCACCAACATTTCCAGCGCCAATTATACCTATTTTCATTTTTACCTCTGGGATAGCTAAAACACAATTTGAGGAGACAAGATGGTACTTGTATCTGAGGAAGCTACTTGACCGATGCCTAACAAATTACCGTCTCGATCGTAGACTTGCAAGGGATAGGGAGATTGGGGTATTGCGTTTTTGGGGGAATTGTTCGGAGTTTCCTCGGCTGTTATCGCCGTTTCCGGAATTGGGAGGCGCTGTCCTTGAAACCAGCGTTTGGTATATTCAGGAGAAAGGACGATCGCCCCCAAGTGTCCCAAAACCGCCGATGGCAAAATCGGGGTGAATGTATTCTCCTGCAATTGCATTTCTAATTCTGCAAAACTCAGACTTTGGTCGATCGAGAAACCGCTGCTTTCGGTACGAGTCAAACGAGCCAAAGTACCGCCTGCATTCAAGAGTGCGCCCAAGTCCCGGGCGATCGCCCGAATGTAAGTACCCGCCCCGCAGGCGATCGACAAATCTAATTCCGGAAAATCCCCCGGCCGCCAATCCAATATTTCCAGGCTAAAAACCTCAACATTCCTAGCAGCAACTACCACAGTTTCACCTTTTCTCGCTAACTCGTAAAGGCGTTTTCCTGCCACCTGAACCGCACTAAAACTCGGCGGAAACTGCTCGATTTTGCCGATAAAATTCGGCAGTGCAGCTTGCACTTGTGCCAAACTCAACTCCGGTACAGGTTGAGAATGCAGAATTTCTCCTTCTAAATCATCCGTAGCGGTAGTTAAGCCAAACCGAATCGTACCTCGGTAAGCTTTGTGGTGTTGGAGGAATTGCAGCAGTCTGGTTGCTTTGCCTAGGGCGATCGGCAAAACGCCAGTCACAGCCGGATCGAGAGTTCCCCCGTGTCCGACTCGCTTGAGTTTCAACATTCGGCGCACTCGCCCCACGCAGTCGTGAGATGTCATACCCGCAGGTTTATTGAGATTAAGAAAACCGTCAGTAGTCATTAGGAAGAAGTTAGAAGTCATTAGTCAAAAATCATCTTGCCTTCCGAGCGACTTGTCCGAAGAGCGTAGCCGAACCAAGCCAAAGGGAAGTCATCATTCATGAGTCATATCGTGTCCGATCGATTAACCGCACTAAGATTAGTTCTGTTCGTAGTGCGGACTTCAGTCCGCTCTCCGGTTGCGGACTTCAGTCCGCACTACAAACCCTTATTGTTGTGGTAATCGACGGACACGAGATCCGAAGGAAGTTGGGAAACTGATTTTTTAACCCATTTAATGGATTGATGGCATTCCGAAATTTGGTTTCCGTCGCAGTGTACTGGATGCGAACGGATTGATGGCAGAAGCCCGAAAAAAAATGTCATTTTTTGAGATTGCTTTGTTACTGGTCACCCAAAAGTCGTGGATGAGTTTATCAGTTAAAAATTTTTAACTTAAAACTCAAAATTACCGATTCCCGCATTAGAAAATAAAGTCCGCCCGAGCGATTGAAGCAACTCCAAATACAGTAGCCAAGGTTTCCTTATTGCTCGTAAGCTGAATAATTCTACTCGGCGAAGTTCCGGCACCAGCGGAAATGGTAAGTTGGTCAAAAGTAAGGTTGGCACTCAAGCGAATTTTATCATTCCCAGCAATAAAATCTGTAATCAGAACCTTGTCTGTCGAAGGCCCGATCGTAAAAGTATCATTTCCCAAGCCACCAGTCAAAGTATCTCGGCCGCGATCGCCCGACAAACAATCATCGCCAACGCCGCCAAACAGCGAGTCATCGCCAGCACCGCCAAATAGCGTGTCATTGCCGGCGCCCCCCAACAAAGTATCGGTGTCTTGGTTGCCAAACAGCAAATCATTGCCATCATCGCCGCTTACCGAATCAGCATCTTTGCCGCCATAGAGAGTATCGTCGCCCCCGTTGCCAAAAACGCTGTCGCGGCCCGCATTACCGAACAGCAAATCATTGCCGTCGCCACCTAGGATTGAGTCGTCGCCGTCCCCGCCGTAGAGGCTATCGTTTCCCGCCAAGCCGAAAATGCTGTCAGCGCCTCCCAAACCGAATATCAAGTCAGCACCCGCAGTACCGCTGAGCGAGTCGGGGCCGCTGGTGCCGTTCCTGCCACCGCTAGCTGAGCCTCCTGGACTGGTACCCGGGCTGGTGGGGGTTGGGGTGGTGATTGTGATCCTAGCTGGTACTGCTGGTGGCATGGTTTTGAACAGTGGTAGAAATTTGCCATTCTAACTTAGCTTAAAAGTGGAAGTTATCAACTTGCCAGCCATCTCGATCGCAAATATCGATCGCACCAGCGACAGCATCGGATTCCCACAAAAAGCCCTGCACAGTCGAGCCATCCTGCAACGCCAGCGTCCCAATTCCCAACGGCGGCCGAATTTGAGCCACAAATCGACCGAAAGTTTGCGAGCAAACTGCGGACTTCTACAATCTGCAAATCATCATCATAAGTCATCCATCTCAATCGGTTTGACAGCATCAAACAAGTCAAAGAAATCGTCTCTTTCGTTCCTATCTTCTGACAATTGTCAAGTCAACCGTATTTGAATGCAAAACACAATCCCGCTCGCCCTTGGACTACTGAAAATAAAGATATTTCCAATCATCACCATAAAAATATAATTTCCCAAACAAAAAGCGCCCCTATTTCTAGGAGCGCTTTTTGTCAATCAAAAGTTAAAAATTAACCGTTGATGGAAGGAGCAACCAAAGCCACAGGAGTTGTTTCGCCAGCGGCCAAGTCGAGTGGGAAGTTGTGAGCGTTGCGCTCGTGCATTACTTCCATACCCAAGTTAGCGCGGTTGATGACATCAGCCCAGGTGTTGATGACGCGACCTTGTGAGTCGATAATCGATTGGTTGAAGTTGAAACCGTTCAAGTTGAATGCCATTGTGGAAATACCCAAAGCGGTAAACCAAATGCCAACTACTGGC
>NZ_JAAFKD010000058.1 GCF_013299165.1 Microcoleus sp. bin38.metabat.b11b12b14.051 | reverse complement strand
TGCCACGATTACACCCACATGAGCAAGTCGCGTGACTAGAATATCGGGAGCCGAATGCGATGAAAGTCGCACGTTCGGATCTAATTGGGAGGGGCGGGGCTTAATAGCCTCCCTCGACCTAACTCAAAGGGATTTGCTTTAAACCAATTCTTTTTGGTAAGTATCGTCCCAAGTCTGCAAACCTTCCAGAAGGGCATTGCGGACTAAAGCTTCGGGTTCTCGACTCAGCATCAGGCGAAAGCACTCAGCAGCGCGGGAACGGGCGATCCTCTGTGATGGCTTCACCAAGGAACCGTTGACAAAAGTCACGCTGTTAAACCCATTGTTATTTACCAAATCGGTCATTTGCCGCACTGCAATCAAACGCTTCACGGGGTCAGCATCAGTCAAATCTGCCAGGATGCGATCGAGCGTCGCTTCATCTTTTGAGGCCTGGAAACTCAGCGCTTGGCGCAGCAACAGCCCTGCAATCGCGATCGTGCCAAAATTCTGCAAAATCAGGCTCAAAGCTATCCAATGGCTCTCGGAGTCCGCCCAAATCGCCAAACTCATGTAAGCGCCCAAGGTAGAAATCCCCCCGGCGCCCACAGCCAAAACGAACCGGCGGTTCGGGCCCTCCCAAAATTGCTCGGCTTTAGCTCGCAGCAACTGCCAGTCGCCCAACTGCCCTCGGTAAACCAGCATCATCGCTGCAATCCCCAGCCCGGTTGAAAACAATAACTCGCTATTCCACCACCCCCAAACTGCTGCCATGGTGAAAGCCGCCAGCCCGCCTTTCGAGCTTCTCAAACGCTCTAGCAGCCACTTGATCAAGGCCCCTGAAACGACTGGCGATCGAGTCCGATCCGTCTTGCCATCTACCCTGCGGCGCCTTTTTTCGGCAGTCCTGGGGGTTTCTTGGGGGCGATCGTGACTTAATTGACTCGACCCTCGGCTATCAGTCATTTCTAAGGATAAGTCGATCGATGGTAGCTGCTCGACTTCCCAAGTGCGATCGGACTCTTTCACTACTGATTGATTCAGCTTGGTTGTATTTTTTTTAACTTGATTCATACTGACTTTTTTGAGAAATAACTTAAAGTTATCCCGGCGTTTTTAGCACAGATTTAGATTGTCGGCTAACCCGACTCTTAGACTCTATGATACCTGAAATTTCCAGCCGTGGCGATTACCGCAACCGCACCTAATTTCGAGAAATCATTACTAACAATAGAATGATTGAAGATTGTTAAGCAAAGCAGCAGGGATAGCGGGCGAATATTTCTGGATGGTTTGTGAGACAAAAGGTATATCCTCCTGTGGCACTCATGCCACAGCCAAAAAAGTTTTAAATTTAAGAAATTTGGGTGGTTTTGAGTCGTGGAATTCGTCTGCACAGAAACGCGCGACGAAAATTTAGCTTTTTGCCCCGATGCCCAAGAGTTCGCTGCCCCCAGTGTCACATCCTGTCCGGTTAATTACCCGCAATACAAAAAGTTCGATCGTTCGGAATGCGAGTCCGCATCAAAAGGTTATATCGTTCGGAATGCGAGTCCGCATCAAAAGGTTCGTAGTGAGGACTTTAGTCCGCATCCATCCAAAGACTCGGATTCCGATGTTGCGCCATAATTCAAGTGAAACGTATCAGTTAAAGCTGGGTTCGCGGCTTGACGGCTAACTCTACCGACAGCAGCAGCTCCTGTCAACTTTAATCCCAGTCCCCGCAAGGCTCTAGTGGAAAGTCCCAAATTTGAGACATCAGTTCAAGCTGCCAGATTCATCTGTGGAGTCCGTATCAAATGTCAAATCGAAAAAGGAAAATCTGTTTCTCGACTTAGCGACGCCTGAACCCAGACAAAATTGTTGGATAATTAACAGCAGGATTATTCTTAAACTGCTAAAATTTTTGAACAAAATCTTGCTCCTCGCCCTCAGCTAGAAAACGACTGTAGTTCAATAGAGAGTTCAATAGAGAGTTCGGTAGAGAGTTCGGTAGAGCGTGACCAGCAAACAGATGCGCTCCCATCCGCTATAATTTCTTCAGGTAGGGCATTAAGTTGGCATGACGCAATCGAATCCCTCGGTACGACCTTGATTGAGTGCGATCGCACAGGATTTCCTGTTGTTTTTGGGAGCGCGGGCGGCTAAAGCTCGATGTCGCTCGCCCTGGACAGCAGTAGTGCCAAGGACGGCGGCATCGCCCGCTGCAAAATTCTCCCAAAAGCAGCTTTGCTTGAGATGGGGTGCGTTCGATCGATTAATGAGACTTCTGTTAATTAAACCGATATCTCGTTAAAAGCATTACCCCATCAACAGGGCAGGGGTTGGAGGGCGCGAGCAGATAGAATTAGGTAAATTAACCGTAATTCTTGTAGGCCCCCCGAGTTACGCCCGCGAGGCGATAGCCGTCAGATATCGGGGCAAAATGGCCCGCGGGGTCGGGATATTGTGGTCGATGGCTCGCAGCAGAAAGCCTGCTGGCCATCCCCAACGTTCAAACCCGCCGTCGCAGCAGCGCCAACAACCAATCGCGCCAGCCTGCACCAGGCAAGTGCGGTGACTGGAAAAACAGCGGCTGCAAGACCACACTCAGGCAGAACTCCTGCCCCAAAGTGTCTCTGCGGAGGTTAGGCTAGTGAAGGGAGTCCAAGATATAGTTACGATCGAGACTTCATTAGTCTACCTTGTAATTTCTTGCTCAGTTGTCAAGCCCAACAGTTTTGCATTCTCTGACAAGCGAGACTTTTGGTACTTTTAACAAGTGCGTTTCTCGACCGTCAAAGAGCTTGGGTTCGATCGCACAAGCCCTGACCAATATGTAAACACCTTACCGATGGCTCGCCGGAGCAATCTTGCAGGAAAACCCATGTCTAGTATGCAAAACCAATTCACGGTTCACTTCTGGGGCGTTAGAGGTAGCATAGCGTCTCCCGGGGCGGAAACAGTACGTTATGGGGGCAATACGCCCTGTATAGAAATGCGAGTGGGTGACAGCCGCCTAATTTTCGATGGCGGTACAGGATTGCGGGTTTTGGGACAAACTCTCCTGTCGCAGATGCCCGTAGAAGCTCATATGTTTTTTACTCACTCTCACTGGGATCACATTCAAGGATTCCCATTTTTTGTCCCAGCTTTTATTAGGGGCAATTGTTTTCACATCTACGGCGCTGTGGCTCCTAATAAGGCTACTATCCAGCAGCGGCTCAACGACCAAATGCTCCACCCCAATTTTCCGGTACCGCTGCAAATTATGGGCGCAGACCTGAAATTTAACGATATAGAGGTGGGCAAACCGCTGTCCATCGGAGAGATTAAGGTGGAAACTGCGATGCTAAACCATCCGGGCGAAGCGATGGGCTACCGCGTCAACTGGCGGGGGTATTCCGCTGCTTACGTCAGTGATACCGAACATTTTCCAGATCGTTTGGATGAAAATGTGCTCTATTTGGCTCGGGATGCTGAGGTACTGATCTACGATGCTACTTACACGGATGAGGAGTATTATGCCCAGAAGACCAGCAAGGTCGGCTGGGGACATTCAACTTGGCAGGAAGCAGTGAAGGTGGCTCATGCAGCTAATGTGAAAAAGTTGGTGATTTTTCATCACGATCCGCTGCACAGTGACGAGTTTTTAGACAGGGTGGGAGAGCAAGTGGCTCAAAGGTTCCCGAACAGTTTGATGGCGCGGGAAGGTTTGTCGTTACAGTTGCTGCCTCCTCATAGTAATGAGGTGTCTGAGGAAGCGTCGGTGGAAGCGCCTAAAGTGCCGGTCTGATGGATTTGAGACAGTCAGATGGTTCTCAAATCTGCCAATCTGAAATCTAAAATTTAAGCGACAGGCGGGAAGTCCCGCGCTCTACCCTCATCGAGGAGGAGCGTCGGGATAGATGGCGAGCGAACGAGTGACTGCACCGCCGACAAAATCGACAATCGTCGATCGACTGCGACAGAGACGGCCTAGGATCGAGCTGACAACAGATTTACGCTCGACAGGCAAGAGCGATCGCTCTTTATAGTAAATGCACGTAACCTCTAAATTTATCAAAAATTTGGGTTTAAAACCCCGTCCCTTCGACTTCGCTCGGAGGGCAAGCTTTCGCTTGACGGCTTTTCTTTGGGTTCAGGAAGTCTACGGATACCTGTCCCCGCTTGAGTCGTAGAGCACCAAAAAGTTTAGATATAAGTTTGAGTTCCCAGATCGATTCTGTGAAGTAAAATCTAAAATCTAAAATCTAAAATCTAAAATCGACTGGCGATCGCAATCTGGCTAAGTGTGTCAAAATCTTAAGCGTGTGGATAACTTCTTCTTCTACCGCTGCTCTGACTCCAACTTCCGTTGCCTTGGGAAACTTTGATGGTTTGCACCTAGGGCACCGACAAGTTGTGCAGCCAATTTTAAATCGATCGCCAGGGTCAAGTTCTGCGACGGTTTCGGAGACGGATCAAAGCTGGCACTCACAGGCTGGCACAGATGAAAATTGGGAAAGCGAACATCCGGCGACATGGGAAAACGACTCAGCAGCACTGCTTGAGAGAGCCGACAACCGCCTGAATTTTGATAGTTCGATAGCGCACCCCCGGGCCGAGGGCAACAGCCTCTCTGGTCAAAATACTGCTGCGGGCGATCGGCTTTACGGTACTGTGGTGACATTCAATCCCCACCCGCAAGAATTTTTTACAGGTCAACCGAAAAAACTGCTGACACCTCTGGCCGAAAAGGTAGAATTGCTCGCAGCAATGGGTGTCGAGCAACTTGTGCTGCTACCGTTCGATCGAGAATTGGCCGCTTTGACTGCTGCTGAGTTTGTCGAGGAAATTCTGGTGCGGCAACTGCAAGCGAGTCGAATTAGCGTGGGCGTTGATTTTAGGTTCGGACAGGGACGGGCTGGAACGGCTGTAGATTTGCAGTCGATCGCCTCAGGTTACGGTATTGATGTTGCCCTGATACCCCTGCAAAATTGCGCTGAGGGCGATCGAATCAGCAGTTCCGCCATCCGCGAAGGTTTAGCATCCGGCGACCTCACAAAAGCGAATAAATTGCTGGGGCGACCTTACAGTTTAGTGGGGACTGTGGTGGGCGGACAGCGGCTGGGTAGGACGATCGGATTTCCAACTGCTAATATCGAACTGCCGCCGGAAAAATTTTTGCCATGTTTTGGCGTGTACGCGGTGCGAGTTTCGGTAAAGGATGGAACCGGAATCATCGAAGATGAAAGTTCCGCCTATAAGTGGAAAAATCCCAAATCTCTAATTCGCGATCGATCGCCAAATATATCGTTTATAAATGGAGTGATGAATGTTGGTCGCCGCCCGACGGTAAACGGCCTGCAAATGACTGTAGAAGTTCACCTGTTAGATTGGTCTGGGGATTTGTACGGTCAAACCTTGAGCGCAAGTTTGATAGAATTTTTGCGACCCGAACAAAAATTCGATTCTATAGATGCTCTAAAAACTCAAATTCAGGCAGATTGTGATGTTGCTAGAAAGGTGTTAGCTACTAATGATTAAAAAATCGTACTCCATCAGTTTAGGACGTACACTAGACATCTGGCAAAAATCCCAAGCCATCCTGAATTTATCTGCGTTCATCTGTGTTAATCCGCATAAAATCTGCGGTTTTTGTATTAATCAAAGAATTCTGTAAAAAGTCTAGTTTTGCCTGGGCGATTGAAATCTCTGAATTTACGCGAACAAAAACTAAGTCCTAACTAAGAGAGACGGGGAATGCCAGAACAAGCAATTAACAACTAGCAATTAACAATTAGAAATCAGGGATATGAGAGAACATATTGAGCGGCTCAAACAAAATCTAGGCAAAACGATTGTCGGCAAAGCAGACGCTATTCGCTTAGTGATGGTAGCCGTCCTTTCGGGGGGACACGCGCTGCTAGAAGACGTGCCAGGTGTAGGAAAAACGCTGTTAGCGAAGTCTTTGGCGCGATCGATCGATGGGAAGTTTCAGCGGATTCAGTGTACTCCCGATTTGTTACCAACGGATATCACCGGTACTAATATTTGGAATCCTAGCAGCGGGAAATTTGAGTTTTTGCCAGGCCCAGTTTTTGCGAATGTTTTGCTGGCTGATGAAATCAATCGGGCGACGCCGCGAACTCAGTCGGCTTTGCTGGAAGTGATGGAAGAAAAGCAGGTGACGGTGGATGGGGTTTCTCGGACTGTTCCAGCGCCGTTTTTTGTGATTGCGACTCAAAACCCGATCGAATATCAAGGCACTTTTCCGCTACCAGAAGCGCAGATGGATCGGTTTACCTTGTCTTTGACGTTGGGCTATCCGGCTGCGCTGGAAGAGTTGCAAATGTTGGAACGGTTGTCTGATACTTTTGCTGTTGAGGATTTGCAGCCTTGTATTTCTTTGGAAGAGGTGCAGGAATTGCGCCGTTTGTGCGCTGCTGTGCAGGTGGAAGGTTCTTTGAAGCAGTATATTGTGGATTTGGTGCGATCGACCCGCGAGGATGAAGAGATTACTCTGGGGGTGAGTCCACGTGGTGCGGTGGCTTTGCACCGGGCATCTCAGGCTTTGGCGTTTATTTCGGGGCGGGATTTTGCTACCCCGGATGATGTGAAGGAATTAGCGCCGCACGTACTTTCTCACCGGTTGATTCCGGCGGGGGGAAGGAAGGCGAAGACGATTGTTGATAAGTTGTTGAAATCTGTTGCAATTCCTTGAAAAGTTACAATTCCTTAAAAAGTTACAAATCGCCCGCAGAAGACGGCGGTTGAAACCGCGTCTACACAAACAAAGTCCGAGCTCAGAGGGACTGAAGAATCAAGAAGATAAGACGGCGGTTAAAACCGCGTCTACACAAACAAAGTCCGCCTCCGCGGACTGAAGAATGAAGAAGATAAGACGGCGGTTGAAACCGCGTCTACACAAACAAAGTCCGCCTCCGCGGACTGAAGATAATTCGGCGGTTTCAATCGTCTTTGTCTTCAACCCGCGGAGGCGGGTTTTGTCTGTATCGACGCGGTTTTAACCGCCCGGTCTTCTTGTCTTATGATGATTGTTCAATAGATCCTTGAAACAGAGCCACTAATTTCTTTGCCTCTATATCAACATTATGTTGTTGAGCAACCCGTTCGGCTCCTATTTTCCCCATTTCTTCTAGTCTTTCCAAAGGTGCTTCCAATGCCGCTCGCATGGCAACAGCTAATGCTTCTACGGAACCGGGAGGAACCAACCAACCGCAAACACCCGGTTCTACGAGCTCCGGGATGCCAGCAACATAGGTGCTAATTACGGGCCGATTGAGAGCGAGAGCTTCCATAATTACGACGGGCAAACCTTCGGCAAAACTGGGCAATACCATTGCACGGGAAGCTAAAATTTCTTGCTGAACTCGATCGCCACTAGCCCAACCGGTAATTTCTATATAGTTTTGTAGACCGAGTTGTGCAATTTGCTGTTCAATCTCAGCTCGCAGCGGCCCGTCTCCGACAAATACCAATTTAAACTGCAACCCTTCAACTGCTAGCTTGCTGGCGGCTTCTAGCAGTAGCAAATGACCTTTTTGTTCGCTGAGTCTCCCAATGCAGGCTAGGCGGGGTGCTGCGGGTATGGGGACGTAGGGTGCGGTTAAAAATGCAGCATCGACGCCGCAGTGTATGACGTTGATTTTTGACCAATAAGCGCGATCGCACCACCGAAAGAGCTGACTTTTGCCGAAGGAACTGACTGCTGCTACAAAGGTCGATCGTTTAATTTTTTCATCTAAGGAAAGAAGTGTAGCTTTATCAAATTCTTCGGGGCCGTGAACGGTGAAGCTGTAAGTCGGGCCACCAAGGACGCGACACAACATTGCAACAGTTGTAGAATTTGTGCCGAAGTGAGCGTGAACGTGTGTGGTACCCGATTCTGCAAACCAATTTAAAAGAATGCAAGCTTCTGCGAAATAAGCCAGATGCAGCAAAATCCCCCGTTCTGAGTGTAAGCCCACTTTGAACATTAACCGCAAAGCTTCGAGGAATCGAATTGGTCTAGTTGCGGCAGTGCGAAGCAAACCCAACGCTAAGCCCTGTACGCCAGCCCCTAGGATGACTTTGGTGAGTTCTTGTTCTTGTTTGTCTGCGCCGTCTACGAGTTCGGATTCGCAGGATCTGATCGAGTAACGCCCGACTTTGATACCGTAGGTTTCGACAGCGAGGAGTTCTCTACGAACGAAGCTGTGGCTGACTTTGGGGTATTGGTTGACTAGATAGGCGATGTTCATGAAGGGGTAGAAATTTTTGTGGTTAAACTTTAGATCAGTTTAGCCTTATGGGATGTGAAGGGCGATCGCTTTTGGTGGAATGGGTGCGGCGCGGGCGATCGATAAAAGTCCTCTTGCGAGGAAGATGTATAAGATGTAGGAAGAGAGGAGGGGAAACACTAATGCTACCCCAGAATCATCCTACCTTTACCAAAACTCAATATTTTTATTCACAGCATTTGACTTTTCTAAGACTGCCATCTTCCTTAAGGTCTAAAATTTCAACGTGAACCACTTGGTCTTGAGAGAGAGATTGTGCCTTTTTAGGCTCTTTTTGCGTCAGCTTGATAGTTCTTAAAATTTCATAAGAGACTTTATTGCCGTTGATTTGAGTCACTTTAGCTTCCAAGATTTGACCAATTTCAAACTTTTGAGACTGCATAAATTGAGCAATTTCCGCTTGTCGCCCTGACTCCGCTACTGGGGCAATAATTTCTTCAATAGGCCCAGCTTCTCTGTAATATTTCATCAGACGTGCTGACCAACCTAAAATTTCCAGCATCTTCTGCGGATTAGTTTGTTCGCTTTGAAGATACTTTGTGCAAGCTTCGTCAATATTCCGGTAATAGTCAGATGTTTTTTTGCTGTGACCGATTTGTCTGCCATTACTGACTAAGGTTTTTAAGTATTTGAAAAATCTTGCTCCCGCATTAGGCTCATTAACTGTATTGCGGAGATAGGCGATCGCCTTTCCCAATTCATTGACATCGGTTTGTTCTTTGACCAGAGTTTGCGCGATCGCATGAACAATTCCCCATTCTCTTTCAGTCAAAGATTCTGTGACTAATTCAGTATTCGACATCTTTAATACATTTCTTCTGGTTCGCGATCGGTCGGATATTTTAACACTTCAGCGAGTTGTTGCAATTGAGTTGCTTGCACTAAACTAGAATGAGCAGCTTGAATATTTTTCTGCATAAACTGTTGCAAATTCGTACCAGTTATGCTCTCAGATTCAGGAGGATTGTACGAAGAATAGCGATCGCGCAAATCTCCCTTATTCTGCAAAACCGTTGCTGCTGTGACTTCCACAGTCATTGTTCCCATGCCGATCGGCTTCCCGCCACCAACCTTCAGGGCGATCGCATATTTTGGATCTTGCCCCAACACAATCAAAAGCGTTCCCAACTCTGCTGATGTTAAGTTTTTGAATTGGATCTGGGTTTTGAAAGTATACTCTTTAGCCGCTTGCTGAACGGTAATTCCTTGATTTTGACCTTTGTCGATCGCCCGAATCGTGTGATAATAAAACTTGCGCCCTGCTACATTCCCTCTGGCGTCAAAATATGCTCCTCTTTGATCGGGACGGGGACGATATAAAGATGGCATAAATCCCGTCGCAAAGCCTGTATTTTCGCACTTGGCATCGCTAAACTCTATCAACCCTTGCCAGTCCAAAGCCCCAAATACTTGACTTGCTGGACAGACTTCTTGTTTATTTTTACAAGGCAGGCGATCGACCGGAATTTTATCTTTATATCTTCCTGTAATTACTGCTAAAGTGCTATTAGTAATGGCTTCATAAGCTGACCGAATGCAGCCTTTGAGAGAACTGCCTTGAATTGATAGTTTTTGGTCAATATTTTGAACCATTGTTTTGATTAAAGGCACACGACTGCTGATGTCGCTACCCATAACAACCACACCTGTTGACACGTGTAAGGTAGTCTGAACTTTCAAAGTTATAAACAAAGTTCCGTGCAGGCGATCGCCCAAATATTTGTGATGTCCAGCAGGAGCTTTTTTGGGCGGTCGTTCTTTGGGAAAACTAATTAATTCATAAGGCTTAGGCCCTAGCATTTCACCCGCATAATTATTAGAAACCTGGCTGCTTGGAGGCGGGGGTGTAGAACGTCGGGGTTTTGGTAGGGAATTATTAGTCATTTTTACTCCTGATGGTGAGGGCGACAAAATGAACAGTGGCAGTGCTTTTTTCTTGAAAGTATCGCTGACCTATGTTAATATTTTTAGATTTAATGTTCTCATCATTTTTTCCTTTATAGACAAAACTTTTAGGAAATTTGGGTTCGTTAGGGTCATGAAAGTAAGCAGCGCGATCGCAATATTCCCAATTTTTGCCGATCGCCTCAAATCCCTCTAAATCGGCTGGAACCCCACTCAGGAGTAACGCTTCATATACACTTCCCTGCTTTTTCCAGCGTAATTCTCGATCGCTATTAAACATTTGCCCTTCAAAGCCCAGAGAAAACTCATCGGGCAGTTTCCTGCAAATGCCACTGACTGCGTGGGGCGATCGCACAAAATAGTAACTTTCCTCAGTTGCTAACTTTTCTAGCAACTTTTTGACTTCATCTGCTGACAAACGCGATCGAACACCAACAAAACCTTTACTCATGCTGCGACACCTGGTATTAAAAGTTTACTCCAAGCATGAACTGCACATTTAAATAAATTGGGAACACCAGTTTCACCATCACCTTGCCATTTTAGCTGCACTCCAAAACCTAAATCCATCTCTTCAGCAGCAATCGGAGTTTGTTCGCGATCTGGTTGAGAAAAGCCATACTTTTTGGCTTCATCAGCCTCTAAAAACTCTCCCGCACCCAGCAATAAAACGTGTCCCCATGCACCGGATTTTACTATTTGTTTAATTTGGCGGTTATCTTGATCTAATTGACAGCCGGGATACTGAACTACGGCTTCGTTAAAATTTACTGTCACGGTGCCCAAGCCGCGAGATTTTGCAAAACCGATACCAAACCAGCCATCATTTAAGTCTCGCAAAACTAAGCCAATTAAGCCTAATTGTGCTAAGGAAAAGTTTTTGAGATGTATTTTTGTGCGAAATTCTCCGGCGGTGCAGACTTGATAGTTAAACGGGCCCACGGCTACGGAACCGAAAACGCGATCGATCGCTACTCCATTGCGTTCTTGAATTTTGACTTGTTTTTTATCAACTGGGTAAGCATCTTGGATTCTCAGTCGGCTAGCAATCGAAGTATTGCCAAATAATTGGTCTGTAAAAGAAGATAATTTGTAAATATCGCTGGATGATTTATCTTTTAAGTATTCGTACTTGTCACTCAACGGATCGTTAGCCCAGAGATTTTTGGGATCGTAATTACTGGGATTGGTATCTCTACCTACTGTTCTGACAATTCTTTCAGCATGAGCGCGAATCGCACCTTTTAGGGAACTTCCCGGTAGATAAATTGACCTTCCTCCTGCGTGGTAAGTCTCGACAAACTCCATATCCGGTTTAGTTGGATCTGCCCCTTCTTTGCCAGATTTTATCAAGATTGGCCCGTCGGGAATTAGACTTAAGTCAATGGTGCAGTGGTTGACAAATCGTTTGTGCATAGTTTAGTTAGATTGAAAACACTTGTAAAATTTAGGCAACTACTGAAGTATCTAGCTGGGATTCACACTCTTGAAATACATAATTGACAGCAGCAAAAAGTTGATCTAGATCCTGAATCATGTAACGATTAATCTGCTTGGCAAAAGTCTTACCTTCTAGCTTGCCAAATTGCCAGGTTGTGCCATTGGTAACAATACCTAAAATTGTTACGTTTAATTCATGATTTATTCGCTGTGCTGTAATCATTTCTACAAGGCATTGCACCCAACCTTCGTGAAAATTGTCTTCTTTGGCTTCAACTAAAAGCAAATATGGTTTGTCAAAAACAACTTTGCCAAGAGGAGAACGTTTTGCTAAAATATACTCAGAAAAACCAGACATATACTGGTAGCAAGTAAGAGATTTATGACTCCATAAAATAAACTTACTGTGATAACATTTCCAAACTTCTTTGATAACTGGATATATCAAATTTTCGCAGACAGCAAACTCTGAATTGTCCACAACTGCTTCTCGCATCATAAATTCTAAGTCTTCCCGAAAATAATCAGTGATACTAAACTCAGTTTCTTTGACAAAATTAGCTTCGGTATAAGTCACCTGAAATTTTTTGAGAACTTCACCGATGTTTTTGTAGTTACTGAAACCCATACTGACCTCATAATGATTAATGAATGATTCTGCCCATTGTTTTTGATAATTATCAGGAACGACACAGCAAAGATTGTTATTTACTAGGTTTTTCATATATCCTAGCAACTTACTTGGATCGGTATTATTAGGATCTTTGTCATCTCGAATGTCAACCCAGTGCATTTTATCAATTTCTAGTTTAACAACACCTAGCCCGCGCGATCGCCCGCCACCCAGCGGAATTTGTTCTGTCTCGAATTGGTGTAAGCCGATCGCCAATAAGCCCAATTCCCACTCCTCAGCATTTTCGACAACCGCTTTAAAATCAAAGGGAGTACCTGCGGGGACAACTTGAAAGTCGTAAAGTTTCCCGTCGGCGGCGGTTTCGGTATCTCTGTCAATGGCGACTCCATCTCGTTCTTGATATTGTCCGAACCACGCATCGGGTTGTACAGTTAAGTCGCGGACTTGGAATTTGCTAGCCAGCCAAGGGGAACCAAAGAGATGAGATATTAGATCGGTATGCTTGAGAATCTCGGCAGTTAGAGCTTTGTCATCTTTGAAATTTTCTTTGATTATCTTCATTTCCCGAGAGGTGATCGACCATTCATCTTCTATGGCAGGATTGGCTACCATTTTGCGATCGCTGCCCAAAATTCCTCGCAGGAAGCTTTCTAAGCGCGATCGTAAAGCACCTTTAAAGCTTGAGCCGGGAATCAAGGGTCTACCCAAGGCATCTTTGATTACGGGTAGATCGGAGCCGATCGGTTCAGTCGATCGACCTTTACTAATGCGTAATGCTGTTACAGTTGTCAGCGTTCCTGTGATTTCCAGTCGATTTTTGAATGTCTCAAACATGACTTATCCTTTTATTCAATTGATAATTATTAAGGATTTTTATTGACATCTGGCTCTTTCCCGTAACGACGAAGTGTTAGAACTCCCCCTGAAGCTGTACAACTAACTCGTATACCTTGCGTTATACGGAAGTGTGCAATACCTCCTTGATTTTGATAGACTTCATAGAGTAAACCTCCATCGCTTTTGAGATAAGCAGTATCACCGTTAGATTCTTCGAGTAAGCCGGAAACTTTAGCCAATTTTTCTTGGAGATCGACCTTATCATTGGCTTCACTAATATTTTTATAGTCTTTCCTAAACGTATCTTTGTAAGCTATCCTAGGAAAATCTTGGAGTTCCTGGGATAAAAAATCATTTTTACACTGATTCCAAACAAGTTGTCCCCAATGAGAAAAGATAATTTTACCATCAATTTCTGTAATCATAGCTTCTGGAATGTTTTCAGTTTTTGATGGAAGTAGCCCAGTATCAGCATTGAGCAATGCTAGAGTAGGTACATGATCTGTCAGCCGGCAATAATCTACGGTTATTGGCAAACGAGGTATAGTAATTAAATTTGATTTGGCTCCTTCAAAGATATAGATTATTTGTATCGGCTCAATAAGTAGGGGTAGCAAAGGAAAATAAATGAAACGGGGTACACACAGTGTTATAGAATAGGACACATGACACAAAAAATTATTGAGGATAACACATCAATATCAGATTTACTGCA
>NZ_JAAFKD010000057.1 GCF_013299165.1 Microcoleus sp. bin38.metabat.b11b12b14.051 | reverse complement strand
GTAGTGAGGACTTTAGTCCTTCTTAGATGCGGACTAAAGTCCTCACTACAAACCTTGTCATCAGATTGGTTTGTAGTGAGGACTTTAGTCCTTCTTAGATGCGGACTAAAGTCCTCACTACAAACCTCTTAATCAGATTGGTTTGTAGTGAGGACTTTAGTCCTTCTTAGATGCGGACTAAAGTCCTCACTACAAACCTTGTTTCATGTTCTCATAAAAAAGAATCAAGAAAGAAGTTGAGATGCCAATAGATAAAAATCTATAACTCATCTGTTCTATCAGCAACAAAATATGCTGCCCGCTTCTTCCTCAATTCCGTTTAAATTTTGAGCTAGATTTTTAAGCCTATGCTTCGTCGTAGGCTTCCATATCCAAAAGGTGGAGATAGGGTTCAACCATCTCCGGCCGCTGAAAGGCAAGCGATCGCAACAAATGCCAATCATTCAATCCCTCAAAAGGATCTGTATAATCGTCAACTTCCAAACGGACAGCCAATTCTGCCACGTCCTGGGAAGTAAGTACAGCAATATCGCGCGATGCTTTGGTTAAAGTTTTCATTTTTTTACCCTGCCCGAGACTTCCGCCATACTATATCGTAAGCCTTTAATCCGATTTAGACAGCGTTTTTACAACAAAACTTCGCATTACATCTACAACTTCCGGCATAATCTCGTGTCCCATGTTAAATTCTCGATATTCGACAACAGCTCCCCAAGCAGTCAAACTCTCGCGCGATCGCACCGCAGCACTAACGGGCACAATAGTATCTTGAGTACCGTGGACGATTAAAACAGGCGGTAAAGCACTCCCAGCAACTGGAGAAATCGAGGAGTGCAAATAACCGCTCAGACAAATTAAACCCGCTAGGGGTAAAGTCAAGCCCACATCCAGAGTCATCGCTCCGCCTTGAGAAAAGCCACCTAAAATCGTGCGAGACAAAGGCACGCCCGTGCTGCTTTCCAAAGACAGCAACAATTCCCTCAGCAATTGCCGGCTTTCTACCAATCCCTGAGCGTCTTTGTTTGCTAGGTCATACCACATTTTGCCACCCATTACCTGGGGATGGGGAAACGGGGCGTCGGGAAACACAAACTGATAATCCGGCAAATTGAAAGCCGGTGCTAAGCTAGTCAAATCCCGAGCATTAGCACCCCATCCGTGCAAAGCGACAATTAAAGCTACAGATTTGCGATCGGTGGTTGGCGGAATGCTAATAAATTGTAAAGACATCGTAATTAGTAATTGGTAATCGGGTCTTACTACAATTATAAATTGTGGTGGCGGGGAAAATCCCAGATATTTGTTTTGGGCGATATTTAGATGTAAATTACGACGAGCTTGCTAATCAGCTTATTTTGACAAATTGTTGCTACCATTAAGCATATATAAATTATCTGTTACCCTCATAAATTGCCGGAGACGGCAGTGCCGTCTCCCTACAGGTAAAATAAAAATATCTAATTTATTTTTGGTAGCCAGGTTTTTTTTTATTGATATAACTCTAACCGGAGCATCTCAATAGATACAGCAGATTGCAGATTTATTCGGTACATTCCAGAACCCTGTAGGGACACGGCAATGCCGTTTCCCTATCTCTTTTACGTACCTCACATACTTAGGAATGAAAATTTAATAACTTACACTTTTATTCTTGTGGGATGGGCCTTATAGCCCGTCCCGAAAGGGCGGGCGAGACACCCCACAAACTTGTGTAAATTATTTAATTCGCGATACTTACAAATGCTATATCTTGCCAAAGTCTTTTTAATCAAATTTGGGAACAGGGATCTTCCCTGTTCCATCTAAAAAGTGAGTTTGTGAACGGGCCAGATGCCCGTTCATAGATAGTTTTTCAAGAGGTATAATGAATGCAAGAAGTATTTTTTAACAGTGCTGTCCCCGGTAGGTGATGCAACTGTAGAGGATATCTAAACCATTAGACAGTAAGTCATTCCCAAATCTACAATCTAAAATCTAAAATTGATTGACACTTACCGCAGATGAAACCTTAGCAACAGATTGATCAGGCTGTTGCCTAACTGGTACCTCAATCCAGAATTCAGTTCCCTCTCCCGGAGCCGATACGCACCTGAGCGAACCTTGATGTTTTTCTACTATTTGATAGCTAATTGACAATCCCAATCCCGTACCTTTGCCTACAGGCTTGGTAGTAAAAAACGGCTCAAACAAACGTTGTTTTACATTCTCCGTCATCCCCGCTCCATTGTCCGCGATCCGCACGCACGCACAATTATAACTTAAAAGTTCAGTACGAATCACAATGGTAGGCAAAAATCCAGAATCTGAGGAAGATTTCATGGTTGAATGTTTATTTTTGGTTTGGTCATATAAAACATCAATAGCATTGCTCAAAATATTCATGAATACCTGATTTAATTGTCCTGCCCAGCACTCCACTAAGGGCAAATTGCCGTATTCTTTGGTAATTGTAATGCCCGGAAAATCACCGTTCGCCTTCAGCCGATTTTCCAAAATCATCAAGGTGCTGTCAATGCCTTCGTGAAGATTTACTGACTTCATTTCAGCTTCGTCCAATCGCGAAAAACTCCGCAGAGAAAGCACGATCTGGCGGATGCGATCGGCTCCTACATTCATGGATTTTAGAATTTTGGGCAAGTCTTCACTGATAAACTCTAAGTCGATATCTTTTAGTTTCGCTTGCACTTGTGGCGCTGGGATGGGATATTGTTGTTGGTATATTTCCACAAGTTCCAGCAAGTTTTGAGTATATTCGCCTGCATGGCTCAAGTTGCCAGAAATGAAACAGACTGGATTGTTAATTTCGTGGGCTACTCCAGCCACCAACTGCCCCAAGCTCGACATTTTTTCGGTTTGGATGAGTTTAAGTTGAGCTGACTGCAAGTTTTTCAGTGCCGTTTCTAATTCAGCGGTGCGCTCTTTTAGTTGAATTGTCCGATCGCGCACTTGCTGTTCTATCTTAGCTGTACGTCCTAGAGACATCAACAGGTAAGCCGTCAAGCTGCCAGTAATCAACAGCCCGATCGCGCCAATGGCCAGCGAACCCTGATGCGCGATCGGGTTGTTGTACCCGTTCCCCGGCAAAATTAGCAGCATCCACTGGCGGTCTGCTACGTTAAATGTGCGACTGCAAATACTAGGATTTGCACAGATTTTTTCCCGCAGATTAATTAACTCTGGCTTTTCTAGTTTTGGATCGTCTATCAACTCCTTCGCTTGGGAGTCGTAACGCATCAGAAAGCGTTCTTTTGCTGTAGCGGAGTTGTCGTAGAGGTAAAAATTTATGTTTTCTAAATTCAGCGATTCTAAATAAAAATTCACCATATTGGTAATCTGAAATACACCCGAAATAACTCCCCTGAGGTTTTCGCTGCTGTAGGCATAGTTATCTGGAGAACTTGTCTGGCCATGTGCTGGTAGAAATATTTGCACTCCGGGTTTATCGTTCTTGATTAATTTTATCTTCCCGGAAGCAGCTATTTTTCCAGTATCCACCGACCTCTCTAAAGCTGCTTTGCGTTCGGGATTGGAAGCCAGATCGAAACCGAGTGCTCTGGTATCTACTTCTATGGCTTCTCTGTAGGTGACAGGAAAATACTGCGATCGCGCTTTTACTGGTACAGGCTTTTTGTCAGCATCTCGTTCATAAATTTGAAACGCCCGAAAACCTTCGGCTCGAATTGCCTCTTCGTAAGCTCCTTTATCCGCAGCCGGCACGCGCAGCACCCAGTTTACAGAAAAAATGGCAGAATTTCGGGCAAGTGCAGGTTGAACGAATTCTCTAAAATCTTGCCTGGTAACTTCACTAGATGCACTGTAGAATGCTTGAATTGAGTACAGAAAATCTAAATTTTTGTTGATGCTTTGCTGTAATGTCGCATTCAGGCGATCGGCTTGCTGATGAAATTCAGCTTCCATCCGCTGATTTTCCCAATTCCAGACAACAGCCGCCGCTGCCAATGACAAACCCACACCCGTACAAAGAGTCAGCGCTGCTGGAATGTAGCGGCGGTATGACTGTAAATTTTTTGTCACATACTTAAACCAATTGTTCGCAACATTCATATTTCCACAGCCTGACAGCGGAGCGCGATTCGTTTGAATACTTCTGAATTTCCTTGATAACACGATTGACGGCGCAGAAACCAGATTGTATCAAAACTTGCGATCGCACAAATATGAATTTATCTTCATAAAGTCGGTTGCTACAAAAATATTGGTTTGCTAACGACAAGGTGCGCTTCGGCCCCGCTTAGTTAGGTAAGCTACAGGCCCAAATATGAATTTATCTTCATAAAGTCGGTTTATACAAAAATATTGGTTTGCTAACTATAAGGTGCGCGACGTGCGACTGGATTAACTAAGCCACTCGCACGTCGCGCACCTTACTTGGTAGTAATTCACACTCTTAAGTAATTATCTCCTTCACGGCACAAGGCTTACAAATTAAAACTTCTACCTATGTGTTCACTTTTCTTTGCGCCGTGTCTCCGCGACTTAAGTAGCAATTAGCACCTACAAAACAGTACCGATTTCCTTCAAATAAACCCGAGTAAACGGTTCCCCATCCTCCAGAGTGTACTGTTCGATCAAGCCTTGGCGGCGAATAGAAATACTACTGCCTTCCCGCACCACAACAGTATCCTCATCAGTGCTTTCTTTGAGCAAAATCATCTCAGTTTCCGCCGGATTGTCCAGCACCACCATATTGCTGCCCCGATAAAACATTCCCTCAGCTTCCAAAACATCTTCTGGATATTCAGCAATCAACAAATCTAGCTTGGGATTCCGCAGCAAAGTTTGCACGTTAAGATTATAATTTTTATTCAACACCTTTTCCGAACGGTTGACAAAAAGTCCACCGCGACAAACAGCGCCGATTGTCCAATCGGGATGCTGCAACAAAATGCGATCGATGGTTTCTTGCAGTTCGTGTACCGAAATTCTGTTGAACGTAATTATCGGAATTCTGGCTGATTTTCCAGATTCAAAGAAAGTTTCGATAATATGCGAAGGCACATCAACCCCTTCTCCAACAGCAGGATTGAGGTGCATAAAAATTCCCGGCGCGGCATTAATTTCGATAATCCCAAAATTCCCGGTTTTCCAAGATTTGGCGAGAGTTTCTGTGACTACATCAATCCCCAAACAAGTTAACCGAAAATGCAGGGCGATATCTTGAGCTAAAACAACGTTATCCGGGTGAATAGTGCGGGTAGCATCGATGCTGACACCACCTGCGGAAAGATTGGCGACTTTCCGCAGAGACACAGTGCGATCGCCCTCCAAGACACTATCCAATGACAGCCCTTGTTCTTCCAGATACATTTCCATCGCTTCGTCGGACTGAATTTTGCTCATCGCCGAAGTTGGCGTGTCCAAGCGTTCGGGTTTGCGGTTTTCGCGACGGATCAATTCGCGAATTGTTAATTCGCCGTCTCCTGTTACCCAAGCCGGCCGGCGTTCAGTTGCAGAAACAAATTTGCCGTCTACGCACAGCAGCCTAAAATCCGCTCCTTTGATGCTATTTTCCACAATAACTCGCACCGATTCTGTTTCAGGAATTGCCTTAACTGCTCTGTTAAAAGCCGCCTGCAATTCTTCAGCATCTCGGACATCTGCGGTGACACCAATTCCTTTATGACCGACTACGGGTTTAATAGCAACTGGGTAGCCAATTTCTCTCGCAACTGCCAGAGTTCCGTTTTCTGTGGAGACAATATCACCTTTGGGAACTGGAAAGCCTAAGGTAGCGAGAAAAGCTTTACAATCGTCTTTGCGGGTGGTAAAATCTGAGTCTAAATGGCTGTCGGAATCAAAGGTTGTAGCCGAGCCGCGCACCAGTTTTTTACCGTAACCGTATTGCATCAATCCTTCATCCCACAAATAAAATGCGGGTATGCCTTTTTGGGATGCCGATCGCATTAATGAATAAACTGTCGGGCCTCCGTACACAGATTGCCGAAACATATTTTGCAGGGCGCCGATTTGTGCTGCTAAGGGGAAATCTTGATTTTGATTGATGGCTTCAAACCAATCCCAAACAGCGTAAACTACGGCTCTGGCGCTGCGGGCGTGAATTGCTTCTATGCTGATTCTACTAAAGTGAGAAAATGGTTTGACATTCCAGTGTTGGAAGTGCAAGCCCATGTCAAGTTTGGCTACTTCTGAGGCGGTGCGGCCGAATAGTTGGGCGTGATTTGTGAAGGTTTCTTGCAGCAGTTGCGGGTAGCAGTTGCCAATAATTTCCTGGTAATGTGCGATCGGCTGTGGTGCGATCGCATCCGTCACCGCAAAATCGAAAACTAAAGCCGCTGTTTCTAAATAAGGGTTGGGCCCCATGTAGTGTTTGAAGTTGAAAATATCAAAAACATCGGTTTTTCGAGCATTGACGCGGGCTGTGTCGGTACTTTTTTGTTGCAGCATTTTTTTACCTCTTTTTAGCTAAGAGAGGGGGGGAGAGAGAGGGGGGGAGAGAGAGGGAGAGAGAGAGGAAGAGGGGGAGAGGGGGAGAATTGCCCAATGACTAATGACTAATGACTAATGACTCAATTACTAATGACTAATGACTCAATTACTAATGACTCAATTACTAATGACGAATGAAAAAAAGCTATAACTTTTGAGAGGTACAGGGCAGATTTAAATTGGCTATGACTGTGAAAAAGGATTTAAGAGGCAGAGAATTATGAAGATTGCACAAACTGCTCTCAGGGATCAAGTTCATCAATTAGCTGAGGAAGCATTTCACCTGAAGCTGATTTCAGGCTACGGTGACGGTCAAAATAGCAACGAATATCAGATTGTCTGGAACGGCAAACCCAGACACCTGCCTTTAGAACGGGCGCGTACAGTATTGAGCAATTTGATCGATCGATCGCACTAACTCGCGATCGGACTAATCTACTAAGTTGGGCTCATCAACCCGGTAAATGACAAAAATCAGAGGTTTATGGGTCAAGTCTCCAGTTAAAAACCGGGTTAAACACGTCGCGCGCGTAAGTGCTGTAATTTAAACTCATTTTTTGACCCTTCCTCCATCGTGTGAGGAAGGGTTCGTTTTTTTCTCAAAAATAAAAATAGCGTTACAGCCCGCGACTCGGGTCAAACCAGCGCAAAGCTTGAGTTTGCGGCCTCCCAGGACGATCGCAATCAGATGTTGTTTCTGTATCAATCTCTACCTTTTGGCAGTTTGAGGAAACAAAAATGTTATGTTTTATTGAAATATAATCAATAAGAGTGCAGATCGTATGGCTGGCAGCGAAAATCAGGGAAAGTTGCTAATTATTGGCGGCGCCGAAGACAAAGACGGGGACTGCAAAATTCTGCGGGAATTCTTGCGGTGCGCTGGAGGCACTAAAGCCCGCATTGTAGTGATGACGGCTGCGACAAGCCTGCCGGGAGAAGTGGGAGATAATTACATCAGAGTGTTTGAGCGGTTGGGCGCGGAAGACGTGCGAGTGGTTGATACCCAAAAACCCGAAGATGCGAACAATCCAGATTATTTAGAAGCGATCGAACAAGCGACTGGCATATTCTTTACTGGCGGAGAGCAGGCGCGGATTATTACCTGCTTGAAAGATACCCAACTCGACGCAGCTATGCACAAACGCTACTCAGAAGGCGCGATTATTGGCGGTACCAGTGCCGGCGCGGCAATGATGCCAGACATGATGATTATTGAAGGAGACTCCGAGACAAATCCTCGCGTTGACGTGGTAGCAATGGGCCCGGGAATGGGTTTCCTGCCGGGAATTGTCATTGACCAGCATTTCGCCCAGCGAGGCCGTCTGGGACGCTTAGTGGCCGCGCTATTGTTGCAACCAGCAGTCTTAGGATTTGGGATTGATGAAAACACAGCGATTTTAGTCAGCGGTGACGAGTTTGAAGTGATTGGGGAAAGCGCTGTCACTGTCATCGACGAGTCGGAAAAACTCCACGACAATATGGAGGGACTGTTGAAGGATGAGGCTTTGGCGATTTGCGGGGCGAAGTTGCACATCCTCCCCCACGGCTATCGGTTTAACTTGAAAACTCGCCAGCCGGTGTTAGATAAGGTAGCAATTGCAGCATAGTCAGAAAGGGCGAAACGAACTCTCATAAAAGGTTTGTAGTGCGGACTGAAGTCCGCAAAAAGCTGCGGACTTCAGTCCGCACTACGAACTTATAGTAGTTTATTCGTCCCAAATACTAAAAAAAGAAGAGGATTTTACCTCTTCTTTTCTGCCTGCGGTTTCAGCTTGTTCAAGCACTTTTCTGTTCGTCAAAGAACGACTGCTGCCCTTCTTCTGTCGATACTAAATTCCAGCCTTGAGTTATCAGCTTGTGAAAAGTTGCCCATCCCTTAGAACCCCCTGACTCCAGGTAGTCCGAGGCCGCAAACTGTGGAAAAGCGGTATAAGGCCGCCACGCTTGACGCAATTCGGTGCGGAGGTGCAATATCTTTTCTCCATTGCCTCCCAATCTGGGCAACCAACACATTTGTTTTAGCATTTTTAACACTCCAGAGTTTTACAGTAACGGTAATTCGCCAACATCCCACATTAAACTTTTAGAGCCATCTTAGCCACTGCTCGGAATATCTAATAGGTAACAGGGAAGGATGAGATTTTCACCGATTACCAATTACTGAGGTAGCAGCAGTCGTTTAAGCTAATTGGAGTTATGCAAAGTTTCCCAGTCCAAGACTAAAAAAGCAGTGCAGCCAAGGTATAAGCAAAAATAATCATTGCTCTTCTCGGCTCAAACTCGACTTAAAGGCGATCGCCCGAGAATCCAGTTGAATAAAGCATTGATCTTTCTGGTTTCCCTTACTTGATAACTACAAGCTCATCCTCGCCCTTTCCGCTTAAAATGACATCTTTCTACGGTATTAGCTCTGTCAGCTAAAAAATGTTCCTTTGGTTACAAACATTAATCTTTGAACGCGATTTATCTTGTTATCAAAAGTTAAATGAATTTTCATAAATAGCGCCTGATATTTTTTAGTTACTTTAGCTACAATTTTGATTGAAATCAGAGTTCCGGGCGCTTTGCTTGTGCTGCACCTGACTCAATTAGGCCCTCGCTCCCCCTCATCCCCTTAAAAAACCGAGGTTCGGAAACACTCTTGTCCCTTGCTTGTTAAGGGGGCTAGGGGCGAGCGAGATTGGGATGCAAACGAGAGAGACAAAGGATTTTGATAGGGCGCGCACAGCAGTACCGGACAACATCAGAGTTACGATTTAACTCTTAAGAACGATGGCGACAGATTTGCAAAATTGTAAAAATGAATACTAATTACACTTATAAGTTCTGCACACCAGGCATTCATGGCTGCTGCAATTGAATTCAAACTCTTCGCTCCCAACAACAAAGCAGCTACACTGCTCGGCTCATTTTTTCAATGGGAAGAAATTGCCTTAGAAAAAGATGAGAGAGGTTATTTTTGCACTCAAATTCAGCTCGCAGACGGTATTTATCAATATAAGTTCCGAGTTCAGTCGCAAAGTCCTTGTTTAGATCCCGACGAATGGGTAGAAGTTAATGACCCCTACGCTACTGAGATCGATCGCACTACTCATACCAGTGTAGTTCGCATCCAAGCCGGCGCCAGAATTATTGATACTTATGTATGGAAACACGACGACACAAAACTCCCCGAAAATCAACAATTAGTGATTTACGAACTGCACGTCGCTGATTTTGTCGGCGCTGATGGTGGCGACAAAATCAGCAAGTTTCAGCAGGTAATCGAGAAATTAGATTATCTGGGCGATTTAGGGATAAACGCGATCGAACTAATGCCTGTTAATGAATGTCCGGGCGATTATAGCTGGGGCTACCAAGTCCGCGATTTCTTTGCTGTAGAGTCGAGTTACGGTACAACCGCAGATTTGAAGCAATTGATTGACGAGTGCCACGGACGGGGCATCCGAGTGATAATGGATGGCATTTACAACCACTGCGACGAAGAATGTCCCTTATTGCTAATTGATCGCAATTATTGGTACTACGAGGACAAACATTATCCAGACGATCCGGCTAACTACTGGGGCCCAGAGTTTAATTACGAAAACTTCGATGCCAAACTCAACATTCGTCCCCCTTGGAAATTCATCGGCGATGTCGTTAATTTCTGGATTCAAGAATATCATATCGACGGCATTCGCTACGACGCAGTGCGACAGTTGGAAAATCGAGATTTCCTGCACTGGATAACCGCCGAAGCCAGAAAAACTGCCGGAGATAAACCATTTTATAACATCGCAGAACACATTCCCGAACTGCCCGAACTCGTGGCGGCGGACGGGCAAATGGACGCCTGCTGGCGCGAAAGTTTTCGGATTTTTGCCCTCTAAAATCTGGCGGGGAATAGTTTCGATATCGCCAAGCTCAAGCAAGTTTTGGATGCCACACAACAAGGCTATCAAAATGCTACTAATGTTATCAATTATTTGGCAAGTCACGACCGCAACCACTTACTAGCAGAATCAAGCTTTGAAAATCTTGACCCAGAAGCAGCTTTTAAACGCGCTAAATTGGCAGCGGTTTTGTTAGTCACAGCACTAGGAATACCGATGCTGTGGATGGGCGAAGAGTTCGGACAATCCACCCGCCAAACTCCCAACCAGCCGAATAATCTGCAATGGTCTTTATTGAACTATCAGCAGAATCATGATTTGTTGGAATACTACAAATGCCTGATTTGCCTGCGGAAAATTTTTCCGGCACTTTACACCAAAAATATTCAATTTATTTACGAAAATCCGGAATCAAAAGTGCTCGCTTACTACCGTTGGAGCGATGAGGGTACGCGAGTGTTTGTGGTGGCAAATTTTTATGATACTTATCTATCTGATTGCTTGCTCCCTAACTTTATATAGCCGGGAACTTGGCACGAGTGGATGGAAAACAAAATGGTAGAAGTTGGGGAAGAAGATTTTAAGTTTGATTTGCCGGAATGGTCGGCTCGGGTATTTCTTTGATAGCCGGAGAATTATGTCTCCAGGCAGATGTTCGGCAAAGTTGTACAAGATTAAATTGTATTTGTGACTGGCGCTGCCTACTCAATAAACCAGGTTTTTATACTCAGCCTGATGGCTGTAACAACTAGGTTTTTGGGATAATAACTCGCTGGCTGCGTCACGGATGCCGATCGCAATTCTTACTAGAGAGCATCAGAACTGCAAGGCGCCTTACCAACTGTCAATTAATACAAACTTTGTGGGAGGACAAATTTTATGGGCTGGCTAAAAAGACTGTTTGGTTTAGAAAAACCGGAAAATCAAGAAAACGTGCAAGCTCCTGCTTACCAAGCACCTGTCGCTGCACCTCAAGCTCAAGCTCAACCTGTTGCGGCTGCGACTCAAACAATCCCGCCGGAACGCATGGGATTGAATGGAGAATACGATCAAAGCGGTTTGGCTAAACGGGTGGCTCAGGCCTTTGATGCAAATCCTGAGGTGGCGGATATTGAGACTGTTTATGTGGCTCAACTCGGCACTACTGTGGTTCTCAAAGGTACGGTTCCCAGTCAAGAAATTGTCAACAAGTTGGTGACAATTGCTAAAAGTGTTAATGGTGCAACTGGCGTCGAAACCAATCAAGTTACTGTTGGCTAGAGCCGCGGTTGTTTATGACAGTTAACTGTTAGCTGCGATCGGTTAACAGTTAACTGCTTTTTTAAAGTTATCTTGGCGTAAAAAAATATGACTGGGGAAACATCAGTACCTACTCGCGGCACGTTAGAACGCAGTCTTGCACAGGGTATTCAAGCTTTGTATCGATCGCTCCTCGGACACCAAACGAGTCAGGCGCTCTGCAATCTGTTGGATAATAAATTAATCATTGTCATCGAAAATGCGATTACTCAACCAGAAAAAGCTTTAGTTCACAACGGTCAGGAAGATTTGGCCGCGCAGGTGCGATCGCAATTAGAGTCTGTTCTGGAATTGCCGCTCAAAGAGTTAATTAAACAAGTTTTGGGTGTGGGAGTGACGGATTTGCTCAGCGATGCGACTTTGGAGACGGGGCGCACGGGGACGATCGCCATTTTGGAGTCTGCACCGAAAGTTCGCGATGCGATTTCTAAGTCTAAAACTCCACTAGAAGCGACTGATGGTTGAGCTGGTGGCTGATAATTTGTTCTAAATCCTTGATATTAAAAGGTTTGGAAAGGTATCCAATGCAGCCGGCTTCGAGAATCCGATCGCGGTCTTCTGTTTTTGCTAGTGCTGTGACGGCGACAATCGGAATATTTATCAGCTTGGGGTTTTGTTTGATCCGCTTGATTAATTCTATACCGTCTATATCGGGCAGGCAAATGTCGAGTACGATTAGGTCGGGGAGTCGATCGATTGCGGTTGACAGAGCGCTGTACCCGTCAACGGCTCCCACGCACTCGCAGCCGAATAAATCGAGTATTTGCGTCAGCAGCTCTAAATTGTCGTGATTGTCGTCTACAGCCAAAACTACAGGACGCTTGTCTGCTGCGGGCTGACCGTTATTTAAAGAAGATTCCAAATTCTGATTCCTATGAGGGTAGTTCATAAATGCCGATCGAATTTCGATCCCAAAAGTGGTCGCCGAGGCATTCCTCAAGTGGCGTTCCGGCACTTGAAACAGATTGGCTCGTATTAGTCGCTCTCACATGGCAAGTTTTGGGTCTAGCCAGATTCTACAATATCGTTGCAACTTCGGGTAAAGACACCACCGATGGAGCGATACCACAGCCTCTCCATAATCTTACTGATTGAGAGTAAAAATTACCAACTTACATCTACGGCTGGTCAGCCTCAGGAGTAAGAGGCGAGCCCTAGGAAAAACATTGCCCATCAAGCATCCTACTTTAGATTGCTTTGAATAGAGCTGGCCACTTTTAAGGATACTTCCCACCTTAGACTGCGGTCGGATTGCGTAAATCTACCTAAAGGAAGATTCTGTGCCCGCACATAAATTTAACAACTTCCACCTGCTGAGAGATACTTGTTTGTCTGGTTTAGATTTCAATGTTTTTAAGTAGTAATTATCGCAAGTTGAGCAAGTAAAAAAAATAATTTTAACTTGCTATTTACCGGATATTAACCTAGGAGATATTGATGACCATTGCAATCAGAGACGACCTAACTTACATTTTGCTCAAACAGATCGGCAGCGGTAACGGCAGCCGGGGAGAGTCGGAAATTAGGAATGCAGTCGAGGAGTATGTCGGTCGAGATGTGCCGGAAGCCGAACTCCTGGGTCACTTGGACTACCTCAACCAAAGAGAATTTATCAAAGCGGAATTTAGCGGTGAGCCTTACGGAGGGGTTGAGTTGTTGCCGCCTTTAGTAGCATTTCAAGAAGCAGATTTAACCGAAAAAGGTCGCAAACTTTTGCAAAAAATGGAGACAAATCCTCCTAAGTCTCTGCATCAAGAAGGGTCAGCAGTTCCGATCGCCTCCAAGGATATGCCATTTTTGGAAAAAGTGATGGTAAAGGGTCACTTGGAGGATATTTTTGATGCCCGGGACATTACCGAAGTGGTGTACCGGATCATGCGCGATTTGATGCCAACAGAAGCCAGCGAGCGGGTGGAAGCCGAACTGCACAAAGAAGTTTTACCGACGGACGACAAAACCCTGCAAGGAGAAATAGCCGATCTCTGGAAAGATACGAATCCGCTGGTGGGATTGCTGAGCCGGGTGCGTCATCCTTTGAGAGGGCCTGCACCTGTGGGGATCGATGCTAATTTGTTTGCACGGAGGGTGGAACTAGAAGGTGCACTTCCTGCGGGAGTAGAACCAGAAACTGCGATCGCCGCTGTATTTTTAGCAACGAAAGATGAGTTGTCCCAGGAGCGAATTCAGGAAATAGCCGGCTTTTTACCGGACAAAATTCGGGAAATTTGGCAGTCGGTTTAACGGGATATTTCCGAGCATAAATACTCAGAAACCGGGTAGAGTCTCCCAGCATTCTGCACTCTAAGTTAGCAGGTTGTGCGATGACCCGGTTTCTCTATTCCTTTGATCGTTCGGACTTTAGTCCGGATCAAAGTCTGTTGAAAAACCCGGTTATTACACAAAATTTGTGGGAAAACCTCAAATATTCCGAGAAACTGGGTTTCTCGCTCTCTGGTTGCGTAAATCCCACAGACTGAGCAAAAGTGTTGTAGTCTATAGTACAGGGCGAGTTAAAAAGGTGGCTCGCAAAAATGCTGTCAATTGCCCTGGAGATCAAAAGGGATGGCCCCCAGAAAAGTCAGACAAACGTCAAAAGCAACTCTAGAACAAGAGATTTTACTCAATCGAATTACCAATCGCATCCGCAACTCTTTAGAACTGCAAGAGATTTTGACGACAACAGCCCGAGAAATTCGCAGCTTTTTAGGAAGCGATCGGGTAAAAGTTTATCGCTTTGATGCCGACGGTAGCGGCGAGGTGATTGCTGAGGCGATCGACGGCGACAATTTGCCATCTCTGCTGGGCTTGCGCTTTCCTGCAGAGGACATTCCCAACAGCGCCCGCGAAATGTTTCTCAAAGCGCGGCAGCGAGTGATTGTGGATGTGGGATTGCAGCATAAAATAATTAATCGCTTAGATTGTCCCGAAACCGGCAAAACTTTACCAGTTGAAGATATTCGGTATTCTCCCGTAGACTCTTGTCACGCAGAATATCTGGAGGCGATGGGGGTGCGTTCTTCTCTGACGGTGCCGATCGTACATCAAAATCAGCTTTGGGGGCTGTTGGCTTGTCACCACACCCAGCCGAAACGGTTTAGCGATCGAGAATTGAACATGGTACAGTTGCTGGTGGATCAACTTTCAATTGCGATCGCCCAATCTTTTCTCCTCAGTCAAGCCCGACATCAAGCGCGCGACGAAGCCGCAGTCAACCAAATTAGCTGTTTGCTGCACTCTCCTCTAGAACTCACCGAAATTCGGCAAGCAGTTCTGGAACAAACTGTCAAGCATTTGCACGGTTCGGGAGGGCGGTTGTATATTGCAGCCGAATTTGGCGATCGGCCCGCTTTAGTTTATACCTGCGGCCAACAGCCCGCACGCACAGACTTGGAACTGACCGAGTTTTGGCAGCAGATTATGGGATTGGTAAGCCAGGACGATCGAGCAAAAACAGGCGATCGTAGCGATCGATTAGGTATTTTTCCCAATCTCAATTCCGATCACTACAGTTTAATTGATACAAATATTTCTAATTCAATCGTACCCCGCTTGTACGCGATTTCCGAGATTTCTCAGGAACCTCAACTCAAATCTGTATCTGCAAGTTTACTCGAATCTGACATTCGGTCATTTTTGGCAGTACCGCTGCAATACCGCCAACAGTGCATCGGCTGTCTCACTGTTTTTCGCGGCGCCATAGAAACCGAAATTTTGTGGGCTGGGCGCAGCAGTTCCGACGCCAGGGGCGATCGTCCGCGACAGTCCTTTGCAGCTTGGAAAGAAATCAAAACTGGGGAAGCTCAAAAGTGGACAAGCGACGAATTGAAGTTAGCAAAATCTTTAGGAACTCACCTGTACATGGCTGTCATGCAGAGGCGCGTCGAAGCAATGATGCGACATCAAGCTTCCCACGACTCACTGACAGGTTTAGCTAATAGATTGCTGTTTAATGAAACACTGTCTTTAGCTTTAGCTAACTCTCACCACAACGCCGAAATGCTGGCGGTAATATTTCTCGATTTGGACAGATTTAAAAATGTTAACGATACTCTCGGTCACCCGGTGGGCGACCAGTTGCTGCAAGCTGTATCACGCCGTTTGACTAGCTGTTTGCGCGTGGGAGATTCGCTCGCCCGTTGGGGCGGCGATGAATTTACTGTCCTGCTGTACAATATCAACAGCCCCGATGACGCCACTAAGGTGTGCCAGCTAATTATCCAAAGTTTAAGCAGTCCCTTTGATTTTGACGGTCTCGAACTTTATATTAAGGCTAGCTTGGGAATTGCTTTGGCTCCTTACGACGGAGAGGATGCAGAAACTTTGCTGAAAAATGCCGATGCTGCGATGTACAAAGCTAAACAGAGAGGTCGGAACAATTATCAGTTTTACACGCGGGCGATCGGCAGTCAAGTATCCGAAGAACTTAACTTAGAAAATCATCTTTACAAAGCTCTGAAAAAATCCGAGTTCGTGCTGCACTATCAACCCCAAATAAACTTAAATACTGGCAAAATAGTCGGCATGGAAGCTCTGATTCGTTGGCAGCATCCCGAACGCGGCTTGATTGCTCCGGATCGATTTATTCCCTTAGCAGAAGAAACAGGATTAATCTGCCAAATCGACGCATGGGTGCTGCGGACAGCTTGCTTGCAAAATCGAGCGTGGCAGTTAATGGGATTGCCGCCGGTGCGGGTAGCCGTAAATTTATCAGGCCGCCAGTTCCTGCAAGCTAACACCGTACAAATCATTGCTGAAATTTTATCAGAAACCGAGTTAAATCCCGCCTACTTAGAAATAGAAATTACCGAAACAGTTGCCATGACAGATGTGAGTTTTACGGTGTCGGTATTGCAGCAATTGCAGCAAATGGGAATTAACATTTCTCTGGACGATTTCGGCACAGGTTATTCCTCGCTGTGGTCGCTAAAAAATTTGCCGCTAAATAATTTGAAAATAGATAAATCCTTCGTAGCAGATTTGCAGAGTGGCAGCAGCGGTGCTACGATTGTGAAAGTGGCGATCGCCTTGGGACAGGGCTTGAATTTACAGGTGATTGCTGAGGGAGTCGAAACAGCAGAACAGTTGGCATTTTTGCAGTCGCTTCAGTGCGAGATGGGTCAGGGTTACTTGTTTAGCAAACCAATACCGACGGCGGCGGCCACCGAATTGTATTTAGAAAATCAACAGGGTAAAATAGCTAGTTTAAAGTAACAACGATACACAGCCGTAGGGTACCTGTAAAAAATAAAATTACTCGCAAGTAAGATTAAATAACGGTACTACGAAAGAGCCCTGTTAAAGTAACAACTTACATAACTAAAGATTAACCCAAACCCACGTATGACCAGGTTCGTAGTGAGGACTTTAGTCCGCATCAAGAAGGACTGAAGTCCTCACTACGAACCTATGTGATTGCCAGGTTTGTAGTGAGGACTTTAGTCCGCATCAAGAAGGACTGAAGTCCTCACTACGAACCTATGTGATTGCCAGGTTTGTAGTGAGGACTTTAGTCCACATCAAGAAGGACTGAAGTCCTCACTACAAACCTATTAGATTGCCAGGTTTGTAGTGAGGACTTTAGTCCGCATCAAGAAGGACTGAAGTCCTCACTACAAACCTATGAGATTGCCAGGTTTGTAGTGAGGACTTTAGTCCGCATCAAGAAGGACTGAAGTCC
>NZ_JAAFKD010000056.1:8421-19479 GCF_013299165.1 Microcoleus sp. bin38.metabat.b11b12b14.051 | reverse complement strand
AGGAATAAAAGTCTTACCAAAAAAGTTAAAAGAGTATCTACCCTTATGGCAACGTTCTGAAACTTTACCGAAATGGGATATCACGATTACCCCAATTTGACTGGTATTTTATTTTTCCGCGCCTCCCTAAGTCTTTTGTAAGGTGCGCAGTGCGCACCCTACAATCACCCTACATTTGCGGGTAATAGTCTTGAATTGCTTTCACTTCCATCGGGTGCGATTTGAGCGATCGAATTCCGGCTGCTGTCGCCTTAGCACCGGCTATGGTGGTAATAATCGGGATTTTGTAAGTCAAAGCTGTGCGACGGATAAAGATGCCGTCGGCGCGGGATTCTTCACCGGAAGGGGTGGTGATAATTAGTTGGATTTTCTCGTTTTTGATTGAATCCAACAAATTTGGCCGCCCTTCGTGCAGCTTCAATTCCAAATCTACGTCTAAACCTTGCTCTCGCAAAACTTTGCGCGTACCGTGGGTTGCAACTATTTTGAAACCCAATTCCAAGAATTCCTTGATTACTGGAACTACTGCTAGTTTATCGCGATCGCGCATCGAAACCAGCACAGTTCCCGACTGTGGCATCACTTGGCCAGCGCCGAGTTGAGCTTTGGCGAAGGCTTTGCCGAAATCTGTGTCAATTCCCATGACTTCGCCAGTCGATCGCATTTCCGGCCCTAACAAAGTATCAGTTCCCGGGAACTTAGCAAATGGTAGCACGGCCTCTTTCACGGAAACGTGAATTGGTACAATCTCTTTCGTAAAACCTAAAGCTTCCAAAGTTTGACCAGACATGACTCGCGATGCCATTTTTGCCAGGGGAACCCCGATCGCCTTGGACACAAAAGGTACTGTACGAGAAGCCCGGGGATTAGCTTCTAAAATGAAAACTTCCTCTCCTTGGACAGCAAATTGAATGTTCATCAACCCGATGACTTTCAGAGCTTTTGCTAGTTCTATTGTCTGGCGGCGAATTGTGACTAAAGCTGCGTCGGAAAGCGTTTGGTAAGGGATGGAACAAGCAGAGTCGCCGGAGTGGATACCTGCTTCTTCGATGTGTTCCATAATACCACCGATGGTGACATTACCAGTTGCATCGGCGATCGCATCTACATCAACCTCGATCGCATTTTCCAGGAACTTGTCTATTAAAATCGGGTGATCCGGTTCTACCAGCACCGCATAAGTCATGTAACGTTCCAATTCTGCATCGGAATAAACAATTTCCATCCCTCGCCCGCCCAACACGTAACTCGGCCGCACCACCACCGGATAACCGATCCGCCCAGCTACTATCAAAGCATCCTCAAAACTGCGCGCCAAACCGTTAGCAGCTTGCTGAATATCCAACTCCCGCAGAATCTTTTCAAATCGCTCTCTGTCTTCAGCAGCATCAATGGAATCCGGCGAAGTTCCCCAGATTTTTGTTTGTACTTCCGAATGATTTTCGAGGGCTTTTTGCAAAGGAACTGCTAATTTGAGCGGTGTTTGTCCGCCGAATTGAATGATTACTCCTTCGGGATTTTCCGCCTCGATGATGTTGAGAACATCTTCTTTGGTTAGCGGTTCAAAATACAGGCGATCGCTCGTATCGTAATCTGTCGAAACCGTCTCCGGATTCGAGTTGACCATAATTGTCTCAAACCCATCTTCCCCTAGGGAATAAGAAGCGTGACAGCAACAATAATCAAACTCAATCCCCTGTCCGATCCGGTTCGGCCCGCCGCCTAAAATCATCACTTTGCGCTTGGTAGAAGGCAAAACTTCCGACTCCGGCGCCAGACTGTGAGCCACAGGCGAAATCTTCTTTTCTTCATCGCCCAATTCCGAAATTGCCGCCCCCAGTTCGTAGGTGGAATAGTAATAAGGTGTAAACGCTTCAAACTCGGCGGCACAGGTATCGACTGTTTTGTAAATCGGGACTACGCCTAATTCTTTGCGGTAAGCGCGGACTTCATCTTCCGATGTTTTGGTAGCGTAAGCAATTTGGCGATCGCTAAATCCCAACTGCTTTATTTCAAACATTGTGTCTTTTGTCAACTGGTTGAGCGCAGTTCGTTTCAAGAACTTCTCGGCTTCGAGCAATTCCTGCATTTTATCCAAAAACCAGGGGTCAATTGCTGTAAGCTCGAAGATGTCTTCTACCGACATTCCCATCATCATCGCGTGGCGCACTGTAAAAATGCGATCGGGATTTGGTGTACGCAATCCGGCGCGAATTTGTTCCAAACTAGGCAACTTTTCCGGTTTGTCGCACCCGAAACCCGCGCGGCCGGTTTCCAATCCCCGCAGCGCTTTTTGGAAAGATTCGTTGAAGCTGCGCCCGATCGCCATTACCTCTCCTACTGACTTCATTTGCGTCGTTAGAGTCGGTTCGGAACCGGGGAACTTTTCAAAAGCAAATCGGGGAATCTTCGTCACTACGTAGTCAATTGTCGGTTCAAAAGACGCGGGAGTTTTCTTGGTAATATCGTTGGAAATTTCGTCTAGAGAGTAACCTACCGCTAATTTTGCCGCCATTTTGGCGATCGGGAAACCTGTTGCTTTCGAGGCCAAGGCGGAGGAACGAGAAACCCGGGGATTCATTTCAATCACAATGAAATCGCCGTTGACTGGATTGACGGCAAATTGAATGTTAGAACCGCCGGTTTCTACTCCGATTTCGCGGATAATTTTCACCGAAGCATCCCGCAGGCGCTGATATTCTTTGTCTGTGAGGGTTTGCGCTGGGGCGACGGTGATCGAATCGCCGGTGTGGACGCCCATGGGGTCGAGATTCTCGATCGAACAAATAATCACTACATTATCTGCCAAATCTCGCATCACTTCCAGTTCGTACTCTTTCCAACCGATCAAAGATTGTTCGATCAAAATTTGCGATACCGGACTAGCATCAACGCCACCTTGGGCCATTTCTTCAAATTCTTCTTGATTGTAAGAAATGCCGCCTCCCGTGCCGCCCATTGTAAAAGCCGGACGGATAATTAACGGATAAGTGCCGATTTGATGGCCGATTGCTTTGGCTTCGTCGAGATTGTTAGCAATTCCCGAAGGACAAACGGCAACGCCAATTCGTGCCATTGCTTCCTTAAATAACAGCCTGTCTTCTGCCATTTCAATAGCAGGCAATTTAGCGCCAATCAACTCTACATTGTACTTTTCCAATACGCCATTTTTAGCAACGGCAACGGCTAAATTGAGCGCCGTTTGACCGCCCATTGTCGGTAAAATTGCTTGAGGTCTTTCTTTAGCGATGATTTGTTCGAGGATGGCCGGTGTTAGAGGTTCGATGTAAATGCGATCGGCCGTTTCCGGATCGGTCATAATCGTTGCAGGGTTGGAATTCACCAGCACCACTTCATAACCTTCTTCTCGCAAAGCTTTGCAAGCTTGCGTCCCCGAATAGTCAAATTCGCACGCTTGGCCGATAACAATTGGGCCGGAACCAATGAGAAGAATCTTTTTTAAGTCTTGACGACGGGGCATAGGTTCGTAATTGGTAATTGGACAAGATTAACGATAAATTTGACATTTTGCACCAATTTGGACAAATCAGAGCCTGAAACTGGCAACTTTCGCAGCTAGGGGAAGCCCCGCCCCGACAAGTTCGATCGCAAAATGGTACAACATATCATCAAGTCCAAACTATTTTAATTGTTGTTGGTAATATCGTGTTGTATAATACAAATCCCTTTCTAAAATCCTGTGAGCGTTCCGCCGCTGCTGGCTTAACGTGGTATACAAGGCTTCTGAGTCGATCGTGCGCTCTGTCGTACACCAGATAAATCTTTTGATGGGGAAGCAGGCAGGATGCTCTACACCACAGGCAAGGATACTGCTACCACACCACAGCCCAGGATGCGTCAGAGACCCGCACCAGCGCCCTCCTCTCACCCAAATATCGGGAACACAGGCATTCGGGGTCAAGTTATCCGAATCGCCGGAAAACCCTGCCCTTCCAGGGCGGGGATGTAGAGGCGGCGAGCGAGGAATCCCATCCCCTCGCTACCGACAATCTTTAGAGCTCGGTAGCGAGGGGATGGGTGACGAGCAAGCAATAGGTCTGCGCCTAGCACCAAATATCTTCCCACCTTGGTAGTTTTATGATATAATCTTCATCATAATAAATATATTTCGCACAACAGTCCCAATGCTCATTTTTGAGTACAAAGCTTACGGTAAATCTAACCAGTTCATCGCAGTTGATGAGGCGATTCGGACTGTCCAGTTTATCCGCAATAAAGCGATTCGCCTATGGATGGATGGACAAGCAAAGTCCTGTTACGATCTCAATAAATATTGCGCTGTATTGGCTCGTGAATTTCCATTTGCCAACCAACTCAATTCGATGGCACGTCAAGCAGCAGCCGAACGTGCTTGGGCATCAATCCAACGTTTCTCTGACAACTGTAAAGGTAAAATTGCTGGTAAAAAGGGATTTCCTAAGTTCCAGAAACACTGCCGTTCGGTTGAATATAAAACATCTGGATGGTCGCTAAGTGACGATCGTAAATCGATTACTTTCACTGACAAAAAAGGAATCGGACGACTTAAACTTAAAGGAACTAGAGATCTAAACTTCTATCAACCCGATCGAATTAAACGGGTAAGGTTGGTCAAAAGAGCGGATGGCTACTATGTTCAGTTTTGCATCTCCGTTGACCGCACAGAGATGTTACCTGCTACTGGTGACACGATTGGATTAGACGTAGGGCCCAAAAGTTTCTACACTGACTCGAATGGTTTAGAAGTTGAAAACCCTAGATTCTATCGAGTTGGTGAAGTAAAGATGAAACGAGCGCAACGCTTAGTTTCTCGCAAAGTCAAAGGCTCAAAAAATCGCATCAAATCTCGAATCAAGCTAGGAAGAATCCACCTGAAAATAAGTAGGCAACGTCAAGACCATGCTGTGAAATTAGCACGGTGCGTAATCAGATCTAACGATCTAGTAGCCTACGAAGATTTAAGAGTGAGAAACATGGTCAAAAACCATTGTTTAGCTAAATCGATTTCTGATGCTGGTTGGTATCAATTTAGAGTGTGGCTAGAGACATTCGGGCGAATATTTGGCCGGGTTACTGTTGCTGTAAATCCTGCCTATACCAGCCAAGAATGTTCTAGTTGTGGCACTGTGGTTAAGAAATCTCTATCTACTCGCACCCATATCTGTCAATGTGGTTGCGTGTTAGATCGCGACCACAACGCAGCACTCAACATATTGACCAAAGCAATAGGCACCGTGGGGCACACGGGCACCTCCGTACTCGATACGGTAAACGCTTCTGGAGACATACCCTCTACTTTCGCTGGTGCAAACCTGCGTGGGCAAGGTGCGTCATTGATAGAAGAATCCTCTCGCCTTTAGGCAGAGGAGTGTCAAAGCCCAGTATTAAATAGGTGAGGCAGAGGTTTAGATTTTAGATTTTAGATTGGGCGATTGATTGGTCAATACCTCATATGAGAGATCGGACTGCTATAGATTCGGTTGCCAAAAAAATGCCGCGGAAGGCAAGCTGCCAAACCGGGCAATCATCAGTCATACCATTTTAGATTTTAGATGGGGAATAAGTCTGATCGTGTGCGATCGATTACCATAAAAAAAATGGTTTGTAGTGCGGACTTGAGTCCTCCGTATTTTTCGGACTGAAGTCCGTACTACGAACCCTTTTTGTGGTGGTAATCGATCGCACACGAGATGGCGTTTCTAGTGAGAAGGACTCGGACTACATAGGAATGATACCGAGTGTGCGATTGCGCTTCTGGCCCAAAGCAGAAGCACTAAAGTCCTGACTGCAAACCTGTTTTTGAGACTTTTAGAATTCTAGGACTTGCATGCCTCGCGACAAACCGCTTTGAGATTGGGGCGCGTTTATCTGCCGTCAGGTGCGCGGGCGCACCCGCAGATAGTGATTTAAGCTTGACTGTAAGCCTCCATTGGCAAACAAGAACAGACAAAATTGCGATCGCCAAACGCATTATCGATCCTGCCCACCGCAGGCCAGAACTTATATTCCCGAGTCCAAGCTGTCGGATAAGCAGCTTGCGCGCGAGTATAGGGATGATTCCACTCATCAACCATCAGAGATTCTGCGGTGTGCGGCGCATTTTTCAACACATTATTTTGCGCGTCCACATTACCTTTTTCTATCTGGGCAATTTCCCGACGAATCGCAATCATCGCTTCGCAATAACGGTCTAATTCTTGCTTCGATTCGCTTTCCGTCGGTTCCACCATGACCGTACCAGCAACCGGCCAAGAAACCGTCGGCGCGTGATAGCCGTAATCCATCAACCGTTTAGCGATATCTTCGACTTCGATAGCCGCAGATTTTTTGAGCGATCGCAAATCCAGAATGCACTCGTGCGCTACCAAACCAGCTTTGCCTTTGTACAAAACCGGATAATAAGATTCTAACCGATGCGCCAGGTAATTAGCATTAAGAATTGCTACTTTTGTCGCCGCAGTTAAACCAACTTCTCCCATCATCCGAATGTACATCCAAGAAATAGTCAAAATGCTGGCACTCCCCCAAGGCGCCGCCGAAATAGCGCCTATAGAATTGCTATCTTTCTGTCCGTTGGCATCTGCCGAAACATCAGGCAAGAAAGGCACTAAATGAGACATCACGCCAATCGGCCCCATGCCGGGGCCGCCGCCACCGTGGGGAATACAGAAAGTTTTGTGCAAATTTAAGTGACAAACATCAGCACCAAAATCGCCGGGACGGCACAAACCAACTTGAGCGTTCATATTGGCGCCGTCCATATAAACTTGTCCGCCGCAGTTGTGGACAATCTGGCAAATTTCTTTAATTTCTGACTCAAACACGCCGTGGGTAGATGGATACGTTACCATCAAAGCAGCTAGTTCATTTTTGTGTTTGTCGGCTTTCTTCTGCAAGTCAGCGACATCAATATTTCCCTGAGAATCGCACTCGACAGCAACTACTTTCATTCCCGCCATCACCGCGCTAGCCGGATTTGTACCGTGGGCTGACTGGGGAATCAAACAGATGTTGCGGTGAGATTCGCCTCGATGTTCGTGGTATTGGCGAATTACTAACAAACCCGCGTATTCGCCCTGGGAACCGGCGTTTGGTTGCAAGGAAATTCCAGCAAAACCGGTGATTTCTGCCAGCCACTGTTCGAGTTGCACGAACATCATTTGATAGCCGCGAGTTTGACTGCGGGGCGCGAAGGGATGTATCTTGCCGAATTCTGCCCAAGTCACGGGAAGCATCTCGGCGGTTGCATTCAGTTTCATGGTGCAAGAACCCAAGGGAATCATCGATGTGTTTAGCGATAAATCCTTGGCTTCTAAACGGTGCATATAGCGCAACAGCTCAGTTTCGGAGTGGTAGCTGTTGAATACAGGATGGGTGAGATAGGGGGTTGTGCGATCGCAAAAATCAGGTAAAGTCAAGAATGAATTCAATTCTTCTGCATCCAGCGGAATGTTGAGAGCATTCTGTCCGTCGGCCCTGAGATAATCCTTATTTTGTGAGAAAATTTCCCACAACTCTTGCACGTCTTCAACAGTGACAGTTTCATCTAAAGTGATTCCCACTGTCGTACCATCGAACACTCGGAGATTAATCTGGCGAAGTTGAGCAGCTTCGAGAAGTTCTGACAGCGGTTTGTCTCCCAATTCTACTCGCAGAGTATCGAAGAAAGGTTGGGAACCAATTGTGTATCCAAAACTTCTTAAACCCGATGCCAAAAGTGCAGTTAAACTCCATACTTTCTCGGCAATGTTTCTGAGTCCAGACGGGCCGTGATAAACAGCATACATACTCGCCATCACTGCTAGCAAAACTTGGGCCGTACAAATATTGCTAGTTGCTTTTTCGCGCCGGATGTGCTGTTCGCGAGTTTGCAAAGCCAAACGTAAAGCAGATTTGCCGTTAGCATCTTTGGAAACGCCGACAATTCGCCCGGGAACTTGCCGTTTAAACTCTTCTTTTGTGGCGAAATAAGCTGCGTGAGGCCCTCCGAATCCCATGGGCACTCCGAAGCGCTGGGTGCTTCCTACGGCTATGTCCGCGCCGAATTCGCCGGGGGGCGTGAGGAGGCAAAGGCTCAAAATATCGGCGGCTACTGTGACTAAGGCGCCGACTTGGTGTGCCGATCGAATAAAATCGGTATAGTCGTAAATTGCGCCATCGGTGGCTGGGTATTGCACGATCGCGCCGAAGATTGTACGATCGAACTCAAAGCTTTGATGGTCGCCGACAATCACTTCAATTCCCAGCGGCTTAGCGCGAGTTTGCACCACTTCCACGGTTTGCGGGTGGCAATCTTGGGACACAAAAAACGCTTTTGCCCCTTTTTTGCTAGCGCCGTAACTCACAGCCATTGCTTCCGCCGCCGCCGTCCCTTCATCCAGCAAAGAAGCGTTGGCAATTTCCAAACCCGTGAGCTCGACTATCATGGTTTGGAAGTTCAGCAAAGCTTCTAATCGCCCTTGGGCAATTTCAGCTTGGTAGGGAGTGTAAGCTGTATACCAGCCGGGATTTTCCAGGATGTTGCGCCCGATGACCGGCGGCGTGATGCAGTCGTGATATCCTGTGCCAATGTACGATCGAAAAACCTGATTTTTGGCAGCAATTTCTTTCAATTCTGCCAAAGCCCCGTACTCGCTTTGCGCTGCGGGAAGTTGTAGCGGTTGATTGATGCGAATCGCTGCGGGAACCGTTTTGTCAATCAAGTCATCGAGGCTGGAGATGCCCAAAACATCTAGCATTTGCTGGATTTCGCTGGGTGTTGGGCCAATGTGTCTAGCTGCAAAACCATCGATGGGAGAAAGGTTTTGCTGTTGGCTGGGTTCAATTTGCGGGCTGTAGATTACCAAGGCTGATTCTCCTGAATTGACTTTTCTTCTTTGTTTGTAACATTTAGTCACAGAAGAAAGGAAGGAAGAAGGAAGAAGGAAGAAGGAAGAAGGAAGAAGGAAGAGGGAAGAGGGAAGATTTTCCCCCTCTCCCCCTGTCCCTATTCCCCTTCCACCATTTGGCGATACTCTTCGACAGACAAAGCATCATCAGCTTCGCTGGCGTTGTCAACGCGGACTTTCAGCAGCCATCCGGCGCCATAGGGGTCTTCGGCCAAATTTTCGGGAGACTCTACAATCTGATCATTGCGTTCTATGACTGTACCGGTAATCGGCGCTTTTAAATCTTCAACGGCTTTCACTGACTCGACTGTACCGAAAGCTTCGCCCTTTTCCAACCCTGCGCCGACTTCTGGCAAATCTAGAAACACGATATCACCGAGTTGGTCAACTGCAAAGGCACTAATCCCGATGGTGGCTATTTCACCTTCGAGTCGGATGTATTCGTGACTGTCTAAGTATTTCAGGTCATCGGGGTATGCTAGTGTCATGTCAATTCCTCGCTGTAAAAAAGTCTCAGTTAAATCTTATTAAACTATGAGCATTGAGTTATGTCTAACTCGAATAAAAAAAATATAAAAAATTTGCTTTTCGGGGAATTCTCTCTGAGACGAGTCTTGAGTTCTATAATTTTTATTTACGCTTTTCTGTGTTTTTACGCTGTCTTTTTTTCAGACCGGATGATTTTTCAACCTCCCGCTGCTGGCTACCAGGATACTAGCGAAATTATTAAACTTAGCTCAGCTAATGGCATGAAAATTTCTGCTGTTCATTTTCCAAACCCCCAAGCTCAATATACCATACTTTACAGTCACGGCAATGCAGAGGATTTGGGATATATTTGGTCGGTCTTGCGAGAGATTCGAGACAGTGGGTTTGCTGTATTTGCTTACGATTATCAAGGTTATGGGACGAGTCAGGGAAAGCCTTCTGAGTATAATGTTTATCGCGATATTGATGCAGCTTACGGTTATTTAACTGAACAGTTGCGAGTACCGCCCAAGCGGATTATTCTGTACGGGCGTTCTCTTGGTGGCGGGCCGGCTGTTGATTTGGCTTCGCGGCAGCCTGTTGGCGGTTTGGTGGTTGAAAGTTCCTTTGTTTCGGCTTTTCGGGTGTTGACGCGGATTCCGTTTTTACCGTTTGATAGGTTTGTGAATGTTGATAAAATTGGCAAAGTGCGATCGCCAGTTTTAGTGATTCACGGTAAGGTCGATCGGGTAGTGCCGTTTTGGCACGGAGAGCAGCTTTTTGCGACCGCTAAGCAGCCGAAACTTAATTTTTGGGTCGATCGAGCCGGACACAATGATTTGATGGATGTGGCGGGCGATCGGCTTGCTGAAACTTTGCGAAAATTTGTTAAAATGCTTTCGCAATAGAAACTCCTAGGGTGCGTCAGCCTGCGATTTTTTCGATTTGCTGCGAAGATAATTTTAGCTGACACACCCTACAAACTACGAACGAACCCTAAAAACTAGGTTTGATCGTGAGGACTTCAGTCCTTCTTTGGATACCGGAAGAAGGACTAAAGTCCTCACTACGAACCCTACAAACCTGGTTTGTAGTGAGGACTTCAGTCCTTCTTTGGATACTGGAAGAAGGACTAAAGTCCTCACTACGAACCCTAAAAACCTGGTTTGTAGTGAGGACTTCAGTCCTTCTTTGGATACCGGAAGAAGGACTAAAGTCCTCACTACGAACCCTACAAACCTGGTTTGTAGTGAGGACTTCAGTCCTTCTTTGGATACTGGAAGAAGGACTAAAGTCCTCACTACGAACCCTAAAAACCTGGTTCGTAGTGAGGACTTCAGTCCTTCTTTGGATACCGGAAGAAGGACTAAAGTCCTCACTACGAACCCTACAAACCTGGTTTGTAGTGAGGACTTCAGTCCTTCTTTGGATACCGGAAGAAGGACTAAAGTCCTCACTACGAACCCTACAAACCTGGTTTGTAGTGAGGACTTCAGTCCTTCTTTGGATACCGGAAGAAGGACTAAAGTCCTCACTACGAACCCTACAAACCTGGTTTGTAGTGAGGACTTCAGTCCTTCTTTGGATACCGGAAGAAGGACTAAAGTCCTCACTACGAACCCTACAAACCTGGTTTGTAGTGAGGACTTCAGTCCTTCTTTGGATACTGGAAGAAGGACTAAAGTCCTCACTACGAACCCTA
>NZ_JAAFKD010000056.1:0-8411 GCF_013299165.1 Microcoleus sp. bin38.metabat.b11b12b14.051 | reverse complement strand
GGAAGAAGGACTAAAGTCCTCACTACGAACCCTACAAACCTGGTTTGTAGTGAGGACTTCAGTCCTTCTTTGGATACTGGAAGAAGGACTAAAGTCCTCACTACGAACCCTACAAACCTGGTTTGTAGTGAGGACTTCAGTCCTTCTTTGGATACTGGAAGAAGGACTAAAGTCCTCACTACGAACCCTACAAACCTGGTTTGTAGTGAGGACTTCAGTCCTTCTTTGGATACTGGAAGAAGGACTAAAGTCCTCACTACGAACCCTACAAACCTGGTTTGTAGTGAGGACTTCAGTCCTTCTTTGGATACTGGAAGAAGGACTAAAGTCCTCACTACGAACCCTACAAACCTGGTTTGTAGTGAGGACTTCAGTCCTTCTTTGGATACCGGAAGAAGGACTAAAGTCCTCACTACGAACCTGATTTAATTGGGGCGGTTGGGAGAGCGATAAAATGGCTTTTTCACCACCGTCGCGGGGTAATTTTTCCCGCGAATCTCGACTTCTAGCTGCTGGCCAATTTTCCCTAATTTTGCCGGCACAACCGCGAGCCCTACCGCCCGATTCAACGTCGGCGATAATGTACCGCTAGTTACTTCTCCTACTGTTTCGCTGTCAAAGATTACCGGATAGCCGTGGCGCGCAATGTGCCGGCCCTGCATTTCCAACCCTACCAACCGCTTCGATACTCCCGTGGCTTTCTGCTGTTCCAAAACCTCGCGCCCAATAAAATCGCCTTTGCTATCGAGGTGAACTACCCAACCCAATCCCGCCTCTAAAGGCGTGGTATTGTCGTCGATGTCTTGACCGTAAAGTGCCATTGCTGCTTCTAAACGCAAGGTGTCTCGCGCACCCAAACCGCAGGGTACAACGCCAGCATCTAGGAATTTTTGCCAGACTTTTTTTCCGGTTTCTATATCCACCATAATTTCAAAGCCATCCTCGCCGGTGTAACCTGTTCGGGCGATAAAACTAGGCTGTCCCAACAGCTTTGTTTCTAAGTGTCCGAAAGCTTTGATTGGGGCGAGGTTGTCTTCTACAAAAGGCTGGAGGTATTTAACAGCTTCTGGCCCTTGAATTGCGATTAAAACTTGGTTTTCGGAGATGTCGCTAAAAATAAGTTCGCTCAAGTCTAAGCGGGCGAGAATCCAGGCTTTGTCTTTGATGCGAGTGGCAGCGTTGACGATAATTACTGCACGTTCTTCCAGCGTGGTGGGGTCTGGTTCTTGGCAGTAGAAAATAATGTCGTCTAGGATGCAGCCTTTGTCATTTAGTAAGACTGTATATTGAGCCTGACCTGGTTGCAAGCGGCTTAAGTCTGAGGGTACTAAGAGTTGAAATTTTTCTATTACTTGTTTCCCTCTCAAACAGAATTTTCCCATGTGGGAAATGTCGAACATTCCTGCTTGCTGGCGTACTGCTTGGTGTTCGCTGCTGATGCCTGCGTACTGCACTGCCATCTCCCACCCGGAAAAGGGCACCATCCGACCTTTGAGCTGTAATGATAGTTCGTACAGAGGCGATCGGGCAAGCTGGCTCGGACTCTCTGGATTGTTGGGTTCAGTTGACTTTGCCACAGGTAGCGCTTTGGTTGCGGGTAGACTCTGTTTTGATTTTACGGGAAAATTGGTTTTTGTGATGTGGGGCGCGATCGAATTTTAGGACGGCACAATGTTGTTTTGTGACAAAATTAGGATATCTCACTGCCCTTTCGGGGCGCATCAGGACATGGCTGTGTCGTTTTCACACCAATATTAATCTTGTTTATGGAGAATAGCGGGCTCGAACCGCTGACCCCTACAATGCCATTGTAGTGCTCTACCAACTGAGCTAATTCCCCTTTCTTTTCGCGCTCTCAATCATGCCTTAAGTGACCAATGTTTGTCAAGCCTTTTGTAAAAAATAGTTTTGAGCCTTGAACGGGCAAGGCTTTTGGCTTTTTTTATAAAAAAATCTCCTGGCTGCTGAACATTTGTCAATGCCTGTTGTGATTTAGTAAGTGTGCTGGGATATTTCGGTTAAATGACTCAAGCAAGACCCCATGAGGAAGTACACGACTACCAGGGCCGCTGCTGAGACCGCAACTAAAGTACCGGCTAGCATTAGTGAAAATTCTCGTTGCGCGATCGCCTCTTGCATTAGGTGCAAAGACCAGGCAACGAGGGCAACGTCAATTATTAAAATAGAAACCAGCATAAGTTACGATTTGTAACAGCTTGACTATTGTAACAAAACTTTTGGCTGCGTGCAGATAAGCTCAGATGTATTTAAGTATTGAGGTGAAACTGATGGGGAGCAGGGAAAAACGACCAATAAAAAACTATAGGTTTTCTTAATAATTACAATATGCAAAGTAAATGAGAGCCAGCTCAGCTTTATCGTGCGGTTGTGCGATCGACTGGGGCGCTTGACGGCCTCCTTGGAGATTAGGCGCGATCGCACTTTAAGTATAGCTGGAGGGCGTACAGATGGCCTTTCTCACAAAGAGGAGCTAGACAGTTAGATTTTAGATTAAAGAATTGGGAAATTGAGGGATTGAGGATTGAGGATTGATTGGTCAACCGATTTGAGATTTGAGATTTGAGATTTGAGATTGACCCCACGGATAAATGCGGGGGCTTGAGGATTTGAGATTTTAGATTGTGGATTGATTCCACGGATAAATCACGTGGCGGGTACCACCTTTGAAATTCTTGGTCAATACTTGATCTTTCGTTCGAGGCGCTATCTACGAGAATTCATCGTATTGGCGATGTTTGAAGTTTTGTCAGAAAATACGAAAAGTTACGACCGATGGCATAAGCTCGATCGTAGTCGATGTATTATTTTGTTAATAATTCAAAACAATTAAGCGATGGGTATCAAATTTATGTGGAAACTGATCTCCGTCGAAGTTCAGCTACCGCGCAGTCGTTGGGATGAGGGCGACCTCTACCTCGAAGTAAGAGAATTGGAGTAATGAATAGTCTGCTTTTAATTTATCCCTCACAAGCCAGAGGCTTTAACCCAATTATTTCTGGTAATTTAGCCGGATTTTTGATTGTCTTTTCCTTCCTCTTTCCCTTCGCCTTCCCCTTCCTTTGTGATTGGTAAATGGATAAACGTTTTATTAATTTAGTCGATCTGACAGAACAACAGGCGATCGCCATTTTGGAAACGCCTGCGGACAAACTCGCTGATCCATACTACCGCTACATAGCAGCCTCTCACTTAGTGAATTTTTCCACAGAACAGTCGATCGCAGCTTTGATGGTGGCGCTGGAAAATACCGAGGATCGCCCGGAAAATCAGGCTGTGCGCCGGAAAGCAGCAGAAATTTTGGGGCGCTTGCAGGCTGCACCAGCATTAACATCGCTGCATTCTTGCTTGCAGGGCGATGACTTTTACGTAGTAGAAAATGCAGTCTGGGCGATCGGCGAAATCGGCACGAAAAATGTCGATATTTTAGAAGATATTGCCAAATTGCTCGACAAACCAGGTCAAAGTTATCGGGTAATCATCCGCGCTTTGGCAAAATTGAACTATACCGCAGCACTCTCCCAGATTAGGCAATTTGTAGACTCCGAAGACGAGATGATTAGAAGTGCAGCAGTCACCACAGTCTGCCGCTTTTCAGGAGATTACTCGCAAATGTCGCGCGTTGTAATGCTGCAAAGCGTCAATGTTAATGCTCGGCGCAGCAGCATTCAAGATTTAATAGATGCAAAATATTACCAAGCAATTCCTCTGATTGCTCGCTGTCCGGTGTCTCTGGTGTTTCGGCTGCGGGCTGTGCGGATGTTGGCTAATGCGGGAATTCCTGCTGGAGAGATTGCTTTTGCAGAAATTGAACCGATTCTCGATCGCATAATTGGCGATCGACCAGATGACCTAGATTTAGTGTACGAATACGACCAACTCCCCAGCCTCGAATTTGCCATTAACGAACTCTACGAAATAGATGGCGGGCGCTGTTATCTGGCAAGCAAAACCCTGCTAGAATCCTACAAGGATGAAGCACCGGATGCTTTGCTAGCAATTTATGAAAAATCAGCATACAAGGATAGTAGTGCCCACTATCATGTCATAAAACTGCTCGGCTGGCTCAAGTACGCTCCTGCTTTCGATTTACTCATAGAATCACTGCACAATCAAGAACCCCAGTTTCAAAAATCCCGCACCGCCGCGGCGATCGCCCTCGGCGAAATTGGCGACAAACGTGCTATTGCAGAATTGAAAGTTTGTCTAAAAACTAGACTCTGGGATTTGAAATATGGTAGTTTGATGGTATTGGCAAAATTAGGAGACAACAGCGGCTGCGAGATTTTGGCCCAGGATGAGGATTTGCTGGTGCAGAAAAAAGCAGCGAGTTTAAAGGCCGCAACAATATTGTAATCAAGCAGGGTTGTGAGTTACCAATTGCCGATAAAAACGAAGGGTTTGGAAAACACAAGAACAAATCCGGCTAAATTCCCAACTACCGATCATATTGTTTGCGATCGCGAGCCGGACACCCGCAGACTAAAATTAAGTTGGCTGCTTCGGGCTTGAGTTAGATCGAAAACTCTCACTCGATTTTGCAGCCAGCGCGATCGAGCTAAATAACAATGTCACTTCTGATAAAATCTTGGCGATAACTGCGATGTCAGGACTTGATCCCCCTCTCCTGTGATGATGACTCAAGTCCTCAGGAGCGAAGCAACCTACTTTCAGGTATTCCAAATAAATCGCCGCTGAGTTTTGTTCAAAACTCAGCAGCGAGCTAATTCCAGTTATTGATCTCAATCCGAGATTGTTTTTTTGGCAAGCTGTGATTTTTTCCTAAACAGCTTGTGTAACGGAGAGGGAGGGATTCGAACCCTCGTTAAGTTGCCCTAAACACACTTTCCAGGCGTGCGCCTTCAACCGCTCGGCCACCTCTCCAGGGCTAAATGAATTCATTCAGCCACAGCTAAACTATATTAGCAGACCAAATCTGATTTGGGAAGGGGTAACGGCATAAATTTGTTGTTTAATGTGGGTAGGGTGTCAAACGGGCGGGCTAAGTTATCCTCGCTGTGCCGCAAACCCATTCATATCAGGGATTCTGCTCCCCAACCCAAATCTAAAATCTAAAATCTAAAATCTAAAATCCCTATGACTCGCTCCTACACAATTAAAATTCATAACAGACAAACGGGCGATCGCCACACAGTGCGAGTACCAGAAGACCGTTACATCCTGCAAAGCGCCGAAAACCAAGGTGTGGAATTGCCATTTTCCTGTCGCAACGGCGCTTGTACCGCCTGTGCGGTGCGCGTCAAGTCAGGACAACTGCACCAGCCCGAAGCAATGGGACTTTCTGTGGAACTGCAAAAAGAGGGTTATGCTTTGCTGTGCGTCTGCTATCCGCGTTCTAACGTTGAGGTAGAGACGCAAGACGAAGACGAAGTGTACGAATTGCAATTCGGCCGCTATTTCGGCAAAGGTAAAGTTAGATTCGGTTTGCCGTTGGATGAAGAATGATGTCAAATTTGGTAAGCTGTTGCGCCTTTGAATTGTATGTGAGGGGCGCTGCTCAAAGCCCACCCCACAAAAGAGTTTAATTGATTTTTACAGAGAATTTATATGCAGAAGAGCTGACCAATTTCCAATTACCAATTCCCAATTCCCAATTATCCATGCTTTATAGGTTATTTGCGATCGCCCTTTGTCTGTTGTTAGCTAGCTGCGAAAAACCAGAAATGCCCCAAGGTACGATCGCCAAAGTAGAAAGGGCCATCAGCGGACAAACAATCGAAGTTATCAGTACAGCCGACAAAATCGCCTTATTAGAACAAATCAGGCTGATTGGGATTGATGCACCAGACTTAAAACAGCAGCCTTGGGGAGAAGCAGCCAAACAAAGATTAGAGCAGCTAACTGGGGGAAAACAGGTATTGTTAGAATCAGACCTAGAACCGAAAGACCAGTTCGATCGCAAACTAGCTTATTTGTGGCAAGATAAAATTTTGCTCAATGAACTGCTAATCAAAGAAGGTTACGTTTTGGCATCGGCGCGATCGTCGCGGAATACCAAATATCAACAGCGACTCGCCAACGCTCAAGAATGGGCTAGAGTCATGGGTAAAGGCCTGTGGAATCCCGAACGAGCTTTGCGGCAAACTGCGGCCGAATTCCGACAGCAAAATCAGAAATAGTCATTAGGGCATTGGGAATTGGGAATTGGGCATTGGGCATTGGGCATTGGGCATTGGCCAAACAGGGCATTGGGCATTGGGCATTGGGCATTGGGCATTGGGATTATTGTTTCCTCTTTCTTCGTGTCCTTCGCGTCTTCGCGGTTCCTTCTTCCTTCTTACTTCTTCCTTCTTACTTCTTCCTTCTTACTTCTTCCTTCTTACTTCTTCCTTCTTACTTCTTCCTTCTTACTTCTTCCTTCTTCCTTCTTCCTTCATAATGACAGACAATCAACTACAAAACTTCCTTGAAATAGCCACCGAAGCAGCTCTCGCCGCGGGTTCTGTGCTGCAATCTTTTTGCGGTAAATTAGAAAATATTCAAGAAAAAGGTCGATCGGGCGATTTAGTCACAGAAGCCGACAAAGCCTCAGAAGCCGTCATCTTAGAAATTCTCGGCCGCCACGTACCCGAACACGCCATCCTCGCCGAAGAATCGGGCAAATTAGGGGATGCAACTAGCAAATACCTGTGGGCGATCGACCCTTTGGACGGTACAACGAATTATGCTCACCAATATCCTTTTTACGCTGTGTCGATCGGGCTTTTGATCGATGGCATACCACAAATTGGCGTAATTTACGACCCTTTACATAACGAATTGTTTCGGGCAGGTAAAGGATTGGGAGCAACTTGTAATCGTAAGTCGATCGCAGTTTCCCAAAGTTCAGAATTGAGAACCAGCTTGCTAGTGACCGGCTTTGCATACGATCGGCGCGAAACAGCAGATAATAACTATGCCGAATTCTGTCACCTCACCCACCTCACTCAAGGCGTGCGGCGCAGCGGTTCCGCAGCCCTAGACCTCGCACATACAGCCTGCGGGCGATTAGACGGATACTGGGAACGGGGACTCTCCCCTTGGGATGTAGCAGCCGGTGTACTCATCGTTTCTGAAGCCGGAGGTCAAGTTACAGCCTATGACGGCGGTGCGTTTGAGATGAGCTCTGGTCGAGTTTTGGCCACAAACGGCAAAATACACGCCGAACTCAGCGGCGCATTGCTTTCAGTTCCGCCCTTATCTTCTTGGAGGTAGCGGTTCGATAGCAAGGGCTCCGAAATAGTACGGGGGTCACAACCCCTTAAGTCAAGCTACATTAAAGAATAGTCAAAAGCCAGGAAAGCGAGAGTAAAAGTTATGTCTTTTGAAATGACAAAAGGGCTGTTCAAGTACGACTTTACGGATCAGCACGCAATTTTGGGAATTCCCTTAGACGCCGAGTTTAACGACATCCGCAAGCGTTACATGAAAATTGCCCGCCGCTTGCATTCGGATACTTGCTCTTTTGAAGACCCAGCCGATAAAGATTGGGCCAACCAATTTTTGTCAAAAGTGGTCAATCCGGCCTACAACAAATTCTCTAAGGAAAGCGATCGCAAAGAATACAACCTGCTATTAGGAACCATCAGCAAGCGCCTGGTCAAAGAACAGGGTAAAATGCAAATCGAAAGCGCAGCCGCCAAAGAGTTAGCTACTGCTAAAGATTTGGAAGAGGCTTATAAAACAGCCGTTGGGAAACTCGCTCTCAAGCAGTACGAATCTGTTCAGGAAACGCAAGAGGCGATCGATCAAATTAGCGAACTAAACATGGTTTATTTGCTGCGAAAAGAGCGATCGGGCGGTGTGATTTCAGCCGGTTCAGCCTCAAAACCAGCCACCGCCACCGCAACCCCAGCCACCGCAACCCCAGCCACCGCAACCCCAGCCACCGCAACCCCGGCCACCGCAACTGTACCGCCCCCGCCGCTCAGACCCCCATTAGACTCGCTGCCCGATCAATCTTGTCGCCGAGCTCAAGGATTCATGGACAGCAAAAATTACGCTAAAGCAACTTTAGAGTTGAAAGAAGCCCTGAAGCGCGAACCGAAACACAGCAAAGCCCACGCTTTGTTAGCAATGTGTTACTTGCAACAAAATCAAGCGACAATGGCAAAACTTGAGGTGCAAAAAGCCTTGGCATCAAATCCTGAAGAACCGACGGCTTTGGAGGTGAAGAAAAAACTGGAACAAGTTTCCGCAAAAGACAAAAAAAATGAGGAAAAACCGGGATTTTTTGCAAGTTTGTTTGGCGGGAAGAAGAAATAACAAGTTGACAGTTGACAGTTGACAGTTGACAGTTGACAGTTGACAGTTGACAGTTGACAGTTGACAGTTGACAGTTGACAGTTGACAGTTGACAGTTGACAGTTGACAGTTGACAGTTGACAGTTGAC
>NZ_JAAFKD010000055.1 GCF_013299165.1 Microcoleus sp. bin38.metabat.b11b12b14.051 | reverse complement strand
GGTTATCAGGTTGGTAGTGAGGACTTCAGTCCTTTAATTTTAGGAAGGACTAAAGTCCTCACTACAAAGGGTTATCAGGTTGGTAGTGAGGACTTCAGTCCTTTAATTTTAGGAAGGACTAAAGTCCTCACTACAAACCAATTACTGATTTTTTTAGGTGCAGTGAAGCACCGCCTACTTTGGCCGCTGAATAATTGTTTCAACAACTCGGCGCTTGACTTTTGGATCGATACCAATCAGCCGCACGTATTCGCCGCTATGTTCCGCTAGACAAGTTTCTAAAGATGCAACTACATCTTTTTCCTGTGCAGTTTTAATGGTTGCACAACTTTGCCAGGAACCAGTTTTAAAGCGGCGATTGTCTGCATATTCCATACCAATTTTGCAGCCTCTTGCTAACAACTGCTGCACTTGTTCCAATACCTCACTACTCAGCCGCGCAGCTTTACCGTTAGTAACTTCAGAACTTGGCTCGACATAAGCTTTATAATATTTCGAGGATGGGTCGTTTTGTTGAGTTGGCGTTGGCGCAGCAGCCGGGATGTTGACGCTTCCGGGAACGTTGAACAGCCGCGATTGATTGTATTCATCTACTAAGCGCATTTCCTGCACGCGCTTCTGTTGGCCAACCATCAAACTGCCCATTTCTATTAAATGAGCGAGACTAAAATTCGGGTTGGGGAACTCTGGCGGTGCTTCCAGAGTGTTGACTAAACGCTTGGAAACTTGCTCAATTCCGATTTTGTGGATGAATTCGCGGATTTGTTCGTCGTAAATGCGCGATCGCAAAGCGCTAAAAAAGTCGATCGCCTGATCGGCAAAATTATCTACCAAACCCACAATCTCGGTTTGTGACAAATTGTCCGACTCAAAAATTCCGCCCACAATCCCAATTTTATCATCCCGGCTGGGTTCCCAATAAAATTTTTCCATCCGCCCGTCGCGAATCAGCGGCGCGTACAGCGTAGCAAAGTCATTTCCAGTGACAATAATCGGCACTCGATGCAGAGGCGTACTGTCATAACTTCCCGGTAACTGCACGTTGGTTGGATTGTCCGCAATATTCATCAGAGTGGCATTCACCATCTGAGTATTGACAGTATATTGAGTAGTAGTATCGAACCTACCAGCCCCGGCATCCAAATCGTTAATAAAAATTGCACACATTTCGCCCCGCACCCGAATTTGCTCGGCAGCTTCGCGATAGCGCAAGCGAATTAAACGCGCCGGATCTCCGGCATCGGGGCTTTCTAATTCGCCGCCAGATATCATCACTGGTTCAAAACCCATGCGCCTAAAAACGAGTTCGGCTTGAAAAGTTTTGCCTTCTCCTTTGCGGCCGTGAATTCCTAAAATTAGGGGAACTCTTACCCCTGGTAAATTTAAAAAGTTTTTAGTGATATGCACCGCAACTTTATCGAGAAAGTTAGGAGAAATGTAATAACTCATCGGTAGATTTGTGAGGGATTAATTGCTATTAAGTTGTTGCTTGTGTAAATTACATATTTGGGGCGCGGCTCAAACCGCGCCCCACAAGAATTTGATTATTTCTTGATATACAACTTCAATGCCGCAACAGCTTACTGTGATGATTGTCTGACAAAAGTAACAAGCTGCACCGCGAAGCTGGATTTTTGCCGTACAATCGAGGTCTAGATATTATATGTTAAGGAGCCGTTCGTGAGTCCAGAAACCTTACTTAAAGAACCAAGCGTCCAAGAAGCCGAAGCCAGTTTGTTTAGTTCTGAAAGCTTCGACAGTTATGTCATGACTACTTACGGGCGTTTTGCGATCGCCCTGGAACGAGGCCAAGGCTGTCGCGTTTGGGATACCCAAGGCCGCGAATATCTCGATTTTGTGGCGGGTATTGCTACCTGCACTCTGGGACACGCCCACCCGGCGATGATTGCAGCGGTAACTCAGCAAATTCAAACTCTACACCACGTTTCTAATCTTTACTACATTCCTGTACAGGGCGAGCTGGCGAAGTGGCTTGTAGACCATTCTTGCGCGGATAGAGCTTTCTTTTGCAACTCCGGGGCCGAAGCAAATGAAGCGGCGATTAAACTGGCGCGCAAGTACGCCCACGAAAAATTAAATATCTCGAATCCGACAATCATTACTGCTGTTGCTAGTTTCCACGGGCGGACTTTGGCGACGATTACGGCGACGGGACAACCTAAATATCAGAAGGGTTTTAGTCCGTTGGTTCCGGGATTTCACTACGTACCCTACAACGATATCAGTGCGATCGAACTGGCGATCGAGGAACTCGACAAAGACGAACGCCAAGTAGCTGCAATTATGCTGGAAGCGCTGCAAGGTGAAGGGGGAGTTCGCCCGGGAGATATCGCCTATTTCCAACGGATTCGGGAAATTTGCGACGAAAAAGGGATTTTGCTAATTCTCGATGAAGTGCAAGTCGGGATGGGACGCAGCGGGAAATATTGGGGTTACGAAAACCTGGGGATTGAACCGGATATCTTTACCTCTGCGAAGGGGTTGGGCGGCGGTATCCCGATCGGCGCTATGCTGTGCAAGTCTTCCTGCGATGTATTTGAACCGGGAAGTCACGCTAGCACTTTTGGTGGCAATCCTTTTGCTTGCGCTGTCGCTTTGTGCGTGTGCCAAACTTTAGAACGGGAAAACTTGCTGGAAAACGTGCAGCAGCGCGGGGCACAGTTGAAATCTGGCCTCAACAAGCTGGCGGCTGCATATCCGCATTTGATTGCTGATGTGCGTGGCTGGGGTTTGATTGTCGGGCTGGAATTGCAGGCTGATATCGCACTGACATCGGCTGATATTGTCAAATCTGCGATCGCCGCTGGTGTGCTGTTGGTTCCCGCCGGGCCGAAGGTGTTGAGGTTTGTTCCGCCTCTGATTGTCTCTGCTGCTGAAGTCGATCGGGCTTTGCTGGCTGTGGAGGAAGCGCTGCGCTCTCAAGCGGTACACTAAATCTACTGAGTTGATTTTAGTTGGCTCGATCGCTCTGGCACGCGGACGATCGCCATGTACGCGCACTCAATTGAGACTAAACCGGGTTTATTTCGAGATTTATGGTTGCTAAACCCCAGATTTGTCTAAAAAACCGCGTTTCTCAGTCTACAATCTCGTAGCGTAAAAATTAAACCCGCCCCGCTGTAATTCTGTCGGGGCGGGTTTGTCAAGTTTAGGAGCGGCACCGAAACCTGTTTTTTTAGACAAATACGTTGTGGCGATGTGTATGGTGGAAAAACCTAGTTTTTTTTAATCCCCCTCGGCGACTCGTACCTCGGGTTAGGGATTGATATTTCAACCAGGAACTGATTTAATTGCTGCACAGAAGCAGCGATCGTATCGTTAATAGTTCGGCGGAATGCACGATGGACGAACAGCGTCGCGAAACAGATGTTAATATGCTCCGAGCGCTGCTGTCCAATCCTGTGGACTCAGGAATAGATGCGATTTTGAGGGCGGACTCAAAGTCGATCGACTTTGGGTTAGTGCAAACGCTTTACTTGCAACAGCCGGCAATGACACGAGACAGTTTGCTCCAAGCGGCCAAGTTTTTCCAAAGGGCGATCGCACCCTTAGAATCGGCAAAGGGCAATGCTAAATTATCCGCAATCGGGGCAGCATACTTGACTTTTTTAGCAGAGGTATTGCAGGCTGTGGCGCCCAGTGCTGATTCGCAGCACGTGTACGCCGTGTTGAAAAGCAATTTAGACAAACTCGACCAAAATTTCGCGCAACTGCTGCGCCGCTGGGCAAATTTGGTACTTCCTACTGTCAATGAATCCGAGGCCAGACGCATTGCAGCTTCGATCGGCAATCTGAGCAACAAAATTGGGCGGTTTCCCCTCGGTAGCAAAGCCAATAACTTGGAAATCGAAATCGCCGGTTACGAAACAGTTGCTAAGGTGTTTACCCGCAAAGACTTTCCCCAAGAATGGGCAGTCATGCAAAACAATCTGGGGAACGCTTACACTGATCGCCCTAAAGGCGATAAAGCTCAAAATATCGAACAGGCGATCGCTTGCTTTGAAAATGCCCTGCAAGTGCGTACTCGCGAACACTACCCATCCCACTGGGCGACTCTGCAAAACAACCTGGGAAACGCTTACAGCGAGCGCCTCAGGGGAGATTTGGCAGACAATCTCGAACAAGCCATCGCCTGCTATCAAAATGCGCTACAAGTTCGCACCCGCGAAGGTTTCGGGGGAGAGTGGGCTAGCACTCAAAACAATCTCGGCCGCGCTTACAGCCGCCGGCTGCGGGGCGATAAAGGTCAAAATCTGGAACTTGCAGTCGCTTGCTTTCAAAATGCTTTGCAAGTGTACAACCGCAAGGTGTTTCCCCGACGCTGGGCCACAACTCAAAATAATTTGGCAAATGCTTATTGCGAGTTGCTGCGGGGAAACCGAGCTGAAAATCTCGAATACGCTGTCACCTGCTATCAGAGAGCTTTGCAAGTGCGGACTCGGGAAGCTTTGCCGCTGCAATGGGCGACGACTCAAAGGAATTTGGGCAGGGTGTTTATCGATCGCATCAAAGGCGATCCGGAAGACAATGTGGAAATGGCAATCGCCTGCTTTCAAAATGCTTTGCAAGTCTACACTCGTACCAAATTTCCCGAAGCTTGGAGTTCCATCCAAACCTACCTGGGCAGGATTTACAGCCTGCGGGTGAAAGGAGACAAATCGGACAATAGGGAAATGGCGATCGTCTGCTTTCAAAACGCTTTGCTCTTTTGCAACCGCCAAAAATCTCCCGAACGCTGGGCAATGCTCTGCGCCTACCTCGGACGGGTTTTCAGCGAACACGTCAAAGGTGAAAAAAACCGCAATCTCAAAAGTGCGATCGCTTGCTATCAAAATGCCTGCCAAGTCTACACCAAAAAGCGAGTTCCCAACCGCTGGGCAATGCTACAAATTTATCAGGGCCAAGCTTTTTTGGAACTGACGGAGACGGAAAACTCGTCCTACCTCGATCGCGCCATTTCCTGCTATCACAGTGCCGCCCAAGTCTACACTCGCGAAACCTATCCCCACCGCTGGGCTCAAATTTTATTTTATTTGGGTCAAGCTTACCGAGCTCAGGGCGATTTTTTTCGAGCCTACGGCTTGTTTACTGCTGCTGTGGATACTGTGGAATTTTTGCGTAGCGAAGCTGGGGTTGATACGGCCGATTTGGGCGATCGCGCCAGTACCGTAAAAGCCAAATTAACCCGCACCTGGACTGAACTGTATAAATGCCTGATCGAAGTTTGCCTGGAACTCGGCAACACCCAGCCGGAATATTGTGCTAAAGCCCTGGAATACGCCGAACGCCACAAAAATCGGAATTTAGTAGAACTGCTGGTAAAATCGCAGTTGACACCCAAAGGGGACATTCCCGTAGCAGTGGTGGGGGAATTGGAATCGCTGCAATCGGAAATTGCGGGGGAACAGCGGCACCAAGAACAGCGAGAGTCCGAGCCGAGTCATAGCTTGATGTCTGAGGGCGACAGCCAAAGTTTGAACAGCGGTTCTCTGCTTCCCAACTCGGACTTGATGCACTTAAATCAATTGTGGCGGCAGCTTGATGGGTTGATTGCTCGATCGGTGCAAGCAAAAGATCCTTTCTTCAGCTTAGCTCGCAAAGTTGACCCCATCGCTTTCGAGCAAATTTGCCAATTGTTACCTGATGCCAATTCCGCTGCGGTGGTGTGGGCGAGTTTGGGGGATTTGCTGGTGGCTTTTGTGGTGGTTGCTGGGGCGCAGTATCCCGCCGTGCACCTCTGTTCGCCGGACAGTGCTTTGGCTGCTGAAACTTGGGCCCGGGAGTACCTCAGCGCTTATTCAGAACAAAAAGGTCGCTGGATCAATCATCTCCCGGCTCGGCTCAAACGCTTGGCTGCGCTGCTGGAAATCGATCGAGTGGTAGCGCTGATTCCGGAAAATTGCGATCGGCTGATTGTTGTGCCGCACCGATTTTTGCACGCTTTGCCCCTCCACGCTTTGCCTCTGGGCGTAAAAGATGGGTTTGACAGCGCCAGTGCAGGTTTTAGGCCTAATTGGGGCTCCCATAGCGGTTTTGATGGGGATGGGCACAGTGGTTCCGATTTTTCTCAAGGTTCTACCTTTGGCGAGGTTGGCGCACCAGTTTATTTGACCGATCGATTTGCTGGAGGAATTCGCTATGCTCCTAGTTGCGCTCTTTTGCGCTTGAGACAAATCGCGCGCAACGCAGCTATTGGTCGCTACAGACCTCGTTTGCAGCATCTGGTAGCCGTTCCCACTTTCACCAGAGATTCGCTCTACAGCAACCTGGAAATCGGCAACATTTCTCAGTATTTTTCTAGTGCGGAAGTTTTGCGCCAGAAACAGGCGCTTAAAGAAGCATTTTCTATAGCAATCTCGCCTGCCAATCACGGTAATTTTTCCAGGGAAATAGGGCAATTGCAGCAAAAAAAATGCGTTCATTTTGCTTGTTTAAGTTTGCTTAATTTGGCTTTTCCCCTCAAATCCGGCGTATTTTTAAGGAATGACTCTCTGAATTTGGAAGAAATATTTAATTTGAATTTTAGGCAATACTTTTTAGTAACTTTATCAGCTTGTGAAATTGCAGCCGACTTTCCGGGCGGTGCTGGAGATTTTGTCGGTTTGTCTGCGGGTTTTTTGTATGCTGGTACCTCTAGTGTTGTCAGCAGTCTTTGGAAAGTAAACGACGTTTCGACGCTGCTGCTGACGAGCAAGTTTTATGAAAATCTCGGACAATTTCCTCGGTTGCAGGTGGGGGATGTGGCGCGAGCGCTGGGAGACGCTCAAAGGTGGCTGCGAGATTTGACTGGGGAGGAATTGGAGGTTTTGCTGGCGGATTTTCAACCTCAAATTTCCCAAACGTTCGATCGGCTTTCTCAAAGTTCTCGCCTGATTGCGGAGGCTTCTTTGCAGCAAATTCGCAACCGCAAACGCTGTCCTTTTGCCAATCCCTATCACTGGGCAGCTTTTACGGCTGCTGGGGTTTAGTCATTAGTCATTAGTCATTAGTCATTAGTCATTTGTCATTAGTCATTAGTCATTGGTTATTTGTAGTAGGGTGTGTCGCCCTTGAAAAAACATCGCATCCTCTCGATAATTTCAGGGCGACGCACCTGACACAATGCAGAGAAAAAAACCAGACAAACAGCCATTAGTAGTAGGGTGTGTCGCCCTTGAAAAAACATCGCATCCCATCGATAATTTCAGGGCGACGCACCTGACACAATGCAGAGAAAAAAACCAGACAAACAGCCATGAGTAGTAGGGTGTGTCGCCCTTGAAAAGACATCGCATCCCATCGATAATTTCAGGGCGACGCACCTGACACAATGCAGTGAAAAAAACCAGACAAACAGCCATGAGTAGTAGGGTGTGTCGCCCTTGAAAAAACATCGCATCCCATCGATAATTTCAGGGCGACGCACCTGACACAATGCAGAGAAAAAAACCAGACAAACAGCCATGAGTAGTAGGGTGTGTCGCCCTTGAAAAGACATCGCATCCCATCGATAATTTCAGGGCGACGCACCTGACACAATGCAGTGAAAAAAACCAGACAAACAGCCATGAGTAGTAGGGTGTGTCGCCCTTGAAAAAACATCGCATCCCATCGATAATTTCAGGGCGACGCACCTGACACAATGCAGAGAAAAAAACCAGACAAACAGCCATGAGTAGTAGGGTGTGTCGCCCTTGAAAAAACATCGCATCCCATCGATAATTTCAGGGCGACGCACCTGACACAATGCAGTGAAAAAAACCAGACAAACAGTAGTTTTATTTGCAGTATTCTCTCTCTTTGCATGGTGCGTCGCTGCGAGATTGTCGGTTTGTATTCATAGATTTATCGCAGGCGACGCACCCTACGACGCACCTGACACAATGCAGAGAAAAAAACCAGACAAACAGCCATGAGTAGTAGGGTGTGTCGCCCTTGAAAAAACATCGCATCCCATCGATAATTTCAGGGCGACGCACCAGACACAATGCAGTGAAAAAAACCAGACAAACAGCCATTAGTAGTAGGGTGTGTCGCCCTTGAAAAAACATCGCATCCTCTCGATAATTTCAGGGCGACGCACCTGACACAATGCAGTGAAAAAAACCAGACAAACAGTAGTTTTATTTGCGGTATTCTCTCTCTTTGCATGGTGCGTCGCTGCGAGATTGTCGGTTTGTATTCATGGATTTATCGCAGGCGACGCACCCTACGACTTGCTGACACAATGCAGAGAAAAAAACCAGACAAACAGCCATTAGTAGTAGGGTGTGTCGCCCTTGAAAAGACATCGCATCCCATCGATAATTTCAGGGCGACGCACCAGACACAATGCAGTGAAAAAAACCAGACAAACAGCCATTAGTAGTAGGGTGTGTCGCCCTTGAAAAAACATCGCATCCTCTCGATAATTTCAGGGCGACGCACCTGACACAATGCAGTGAAAAAAACCAGACAAACAGTAGTTTTATTTGCGGTATTCTCTCTCTTTGCATGGTGCGTCGCTGCGAGATTGTCGGTTTGTATTCATGGATTTATCGCAGGCGACGCACCCTACGACTTCCTTCTTATTTAATGAATTAATCATTAAAAAACCCGACACTCACAACATATTTAAAATTGTCGGTGTCGGGTACAAAATCAACAAATTATCAACAAAAATTTAGGATTTTTTGCCAAAAACTTGTTCTTTCAAAGCTTGAATTTCTTGACCTAATTGTTGTCTGTTGGAAGAGCGCAGCAAATAGCGATAGATAAACCAGGCGCTGTATCCGATACCAATTAACTCGAATGTGGGTGCTAGGAGGGGAATGTCGTTGAGTTCGTCTATTACGCCCAACAGCACTTTCAAAGAAACAATCGAGGCTAAAATCACGCCCACAACTGTCAGAGGACTTTTGTACTGCTCGTAAAAGCTGCCGATGTAAGCCGGCAACTCGGACAAAATTGAGATAATTTGTTCTTTGATTTGCTGGGTCTGATTTGGCGGTTCTTCGGTAATGATGACTTTTGTGCTGTCTGCTTCATTTTCAGCAGGAATTTCGGTGATAATAACGGTTGTTTCTGGTTCGTTTGATGAAGTCATTTCTCCACTCGCAATAGTTTTTTGCTGGTTGGCGGCAGGTATTTCAACTGCTGCTGCGGCTGTTTCAACGGTCGAAATATCGACTGCTGAAACTTCCGTTCCGACTGTTTCAACAGTCGGGGTTTCGACTGCTGTAACTTCCGCTGCTATTTCAACAGTTGGTGTTTCGACTGCTGTAACTTCCGCTGCTGGTTCTGTTACCGGGGTTGCGACTGTTTCAACAGTTGGTGTTTCGACTGCTGTAACTTCCACTGCTGGCTGTTCCGGGGCGGAAGTTTCAGCGGGAATTGCTGCGGAAGTTTCGGCGTTGGGTGGTTCTGGGGTAGGAGTTTGGGCCGCGACACCAACAGCCGACAAATTCAAGTTGCTAATGGCATCAAGCAAGCGGGTTTTAGCCGTCCCCCGCTGGTGAAGGATTACCCAAGATTCTATCAGGTCGGGGCCGTGCATTGCACCTGTCAGACCTGCTCGGAGCGATCGCATAATTAGCCCTTTGTTAAGATTTTTCTCTTTACTGAGCTTTTTAGTGATTTTCTGAGCTTCGGCTGATGTCAGAGTGGAATGACTTTCCAGAGCTTCTAGAACTGCTTGCAGGGCGGATGCTGCTCCTGTTTGCTGCAATTGTGCGATGGCTTCTTCTTCGTATTCCACGGTTGGGGAGAAGAACAACTTGCACATACCGACAGCATCGGTTAAGCGAACGAGACTCGGGCCGATTAAAGCAGCTATTTGTTCGAGCCAAGGGCGATCGGCCTTTGAATCAAACTCATAACCGGCTTTCTGCCAATAAGGTACCAGCAAATCTGTCAATTGCGATACTGGCATTTTGTGCAGGTATTGACCGTTGAGCCAATTCAGTTTATCCCAGTCAAATTTTGCACCTGCTTTGTTGACTCGATCGAATGTAAATACTGCTGCTGCTTCGGACAATGTAAATATTTCTTGCGTTGAATCCGGCGCCGTCCAACCCAGCAAAGTCATGTAATTGACTAAAGCTTCGGGGATGTAGCCCATATCTTTGAAGTCAGAAATCGAGGTAACACCGTCGCGTTTAGAAAGTTTTTGCCCTTGCAAGTTCAAAATCAGCGGCGTGTGGGCAAATACTGGGAGTGTCGCACCCAAAGCTTCGTAAAGCAATATTTGTTTCGGAGTATTGCCGATGTGATCTTCGCCCCGGATGACGTGGGTGATGGCCATGTCGATGTCATCGACAACTACGGCGAGGTTGTAGAGGGGTTGGCCGATGGCGCCGCCGCTGGATGCCCGGGCGATTACCATATCGCCGCCGAGGTCGCTGCCTTTCCAGGTTACGGTGTCGCGCACCATGTCGTTCCAGGATATGGTGCGATCGTCCTCAATCATAAACCGAATCACAGCTTGCCGCCCTTCGGCTTCAAAAGCTTCACGTTGTTCGGGAGTCAGATTACGGTGGCGGTTGTCGTAGCGGGGGGCTTGTTTGTTGGCTTTTTGTGCTTCCCGCAGCTTGTCTAATTCTTCGGAGGAGGTGTAGCAGCGGTAAGCCAGTCCTTTGTCGAGAAGGGTTTGGACTGCTTGGCGGTAAATTTCCAGACGCTGCGACTGAAAACTCGGGCCTTCGTCCCAGTTCATACCCAGCCAGGTAAGTCCTTCGATGATATTGTCGGTGTATTCGCTTTTGGAACGTTCAACATCTGTGTCTTCTACCCGCAGGATGAATTTGCCGCCTTGGTTGCGGGCAAACAGCCAGTTAAATACGGCGGTTCTGGCGGTACCGATGTGAAGGTTTCCGGTGGGACTGGGGGCTAGACGGACTCTGACGTTCATGTAGATTTTTGCTTTGAGATTGAGGGCAATTTGCTGGTTGGAGAAATAGTTGATGTTTAAGACTTCAAATTTTATTATATTTTGTTGCCGCCTTAAAATTTGTGCTGGGCGGCTGGAAGTGCCTGTAATTGCTCGAAGGCCTGTGGTTTAGCGATCGGGCGAAAAAGTCTCCTCCCCGATCGCACCACACGCCATGTTGACGATATTAGCACTCCCGGCTGCCCCGGCTGGATTGACCTTTCGGACTATTTTTTAAACCACAGATCGGTGTCTGGTACCCGATCGCTATCAATTCTTGTAAAATGTTGGTGTGCGATCGCCATTGAAATAAATTTCCCTATGTCTGCTGCTAAAACTGAATTTCCCGAATCTGTTGAAATCAAGCCATCTTGGCAAATAGAAATGCTCTACGACGGTGAATGTCCGCTGTGCGTGCGGGAAGTCAATTTCTTGAAAAAGCGGGACGCGGGGCGAGGTTTGGTGTCGTTTGTGGATATCGCACAGGAGGACTACAACCCGCAAGCCCACGGCGGAATTGATTACGAAACGGCGATGGGCCGGATTCACGCGGTGTTACCCGACGGTACGGCAATTAGAGATGTTGAGGTTTTCCGTCGCATTTATGAGATTCTGGGTATGGGCTGGATTTATGCAGTTACTAAGTTGCCGGTTGTTGGGACGATCGCGAATTGGCTGTACGGAATTTGGGCTGATTGGCGGCTGAGGTTGACGGGAAGACAGGATTTAGCAAGTATTATGAGCGATCGAACTGCGCGGATCGAGTGCGAAACTCAAGGCCGCTGTCGGTCTAATTGAAAATGAATGATATTTAGTAAGTGCGATCGACAGATTTGCAGATTTCAGCAGAAACAAACTGCAACTAAGATTAAAAATTGATTGCTATCGAAAAGCAGGGGAAAAAATGGAAGACGCAGGATATACAGTCTTCATGGGCTTTGGTGCCCTCTGGGTACTGATGGGAATTGTCGCTGTGACTTTTCTCTTTAAATCCGATGGTCAAAAACTGAGGTTTGGTAAATGGGGATTGCTAGTTGCTATTCCGATTCTTGTACCCATCACCCTGGTATTACTTTATCAGATTGCCCGATCGTTGATTGTCTCGCACCTGTGAGAGACTGAATATCTAGGCTTTAAGTATTATTGCTCAGTTGTTTCGGGCGATCGTAAATTCTCCCTCACCCATTCACGCAAGGCATCAAGTATAGTCAGATCATCCTCCGTCTCGGCCATCTGCAAAAACTGATTGATTATCTCAGAAGAAACAATCGGAAAAGTGCTACTATAATCACAGACTACATATTCTGCATTCTGAAGTTGAAAAAATTGTACATTTTCTCCGAGATATCTCCAGATTTCAGGAACTCCAAGACTTTTGTAAATCACAAAGCGATTAGTCGATGGACTTGTGAGATCGACTTCAATGATTAAATCAGGTGGCGGATCGGTTGACAAGTTAATTTTTCTGCCGATAATGCGATCGACATTTTGGATATAAAAACACGAATCTGGTTCTGCACCTTGTTTTAAATCTTCACGATTAAGAGTTGTCGAACCAAATCCCTTACGTTTCAATTTTAATTCATCACTTAAAGCGGTTACAAACTGTTTTAGCAAACAATTCACAGTTTCATGCAAGTCTGATGGCATGATAATTTCTAAGACTCCTTGAGAATAGGAAAATAGCGAGGATCTCTTGTCTCCTGCTTCTGCTAATAAGCTTTCATAAGTCTGCCAGCTAATATTAGATAATACTACTCGCTGTGTAGTTATTTTGGGTGACGGTTTAATGGGTGTAATGAGCATATTTTTCTACTCCCAGGCGATTTTAGATTAGATATTTGAAAAATACTGAAAGCATTTTGAGTTTACTTCCAGTTATATCCCAGAGCATTAATCAATCTACTCTAGCGGTTCTCAAAAACATGAGGTATGCCAAATTATGCGAGGGTCAGCTTTTCGCACGGAGGCCATCTTTACCTCCAGAAACCTCAGAAAGCCTATCAGCACTTGCGATTCCCAATTACCAATTACCAATTACTGAATATACCCCACCTTTTTGAGAAAGGCTATATCTCAATATATCTATCAAAATCTGATAACTGGGGTCTTAGACTTTCTATTTACGAGAGAACGGGACAGACGGGGCTCGAACCCGCAACTTCCGCCGTGACAGGGCGAAAGGTGTCGCTTGCCCACTCCCGTGTTTCAATCGTCAACCTGCTTCTAACAAACTGCGCTTTCATTTTTTCAATTACAATTCTACCTAATTAGACGGGCTACAATCTAAAGATCGCAAACTTCATCCGAAACATCGGCGACGGTCGAAACCGACTTATCAAAAGTAGAAGCGGCCGACTTGCTTAACCAGTTGAAGACCAGGCGCAAAAAATCAACCGCGACGCTCGCAGATGTTGAGGAAATCTTAGAAATTTTGAATGGCAACAATGAATCTTAAGGATTACCGCGCGAAACTTACTCAAATCCCGGAATTATACGCATCACAATATGTGGAAAAAGCAATTGAACTTGAAATGGAGTATTTGTCAGAACAAGCCGTCCCCGACGCGGAAACCGCTATCCGACTAATCCGGGAAGCTCAAGAGCGCGGGGATTTACCCGAACTGGAAGACGACGCGGAACCGGAAGATTGGGACTGTGAGCTATTGGAACTTTTGGATGACGAATCGCCTGACGACAGAATATGGCGATGCGAGAATGGCAACTACATGATTGATGTAGTTGCCGAGACTGGAGAGGTAATTTTTATCTCCGGCTGATGGGAAATTAGAAGCCGATAATCCCAAAAAAAACCCTCGGCGCGATGCCGGGGGCTTTTTGGGTGTGTCACGCTGCAAGCTAACGACGGGTCTATTCTCCCATCAATTCTTTGAACTGAGTATAGGCTGCTTTCCAATCGGCTGAACCGCCCTTTTTGCAAGCCCACAGACGCTCGATAATCTGAGTTTGGTTGAGTTCACAACGCAAGCTTTTTATTAAATTTAGGGCTTGTTCGCGACTTAATTCTAATAAGGTGTATTTTGGTTCAGTATCACCACAAGTCTCGTCAGCACTAAGGTTCAGAGGTTCAGCAACTGGTTCAAATGGTTCAAGTTCGGGCTTACTTAGATCGAATTCCATGCCCCAAGTTTTTTCTAAATAAGCTCGGCTATCAGGGGCGTTTTGATTGGAATTAGCAGCGGAATTTTCAACACCAGGGGCCGAGTGTTTCGCAAGTGCAACCAAAGTTCGATCGCCCAAACTCTCCCCCGGTAGCTTGACCATTGCCTCAAATTTGGGGGTAGCCCGACCGCCTTCTCCCTGTTCTCCTAGTATTTCAATCTCCAAAAAAGCCTCATCTCGCAACGAGGCGAACCCTTTGGCATTAGCTAATCCTGCAAGGGTGCGGGTGTGGCTGATGATGACCCCAAACATCTCAACCTTGCGGATGTCTGTCACTAATTGCTCAAAAAACTCGGTACTGTTCGCACACTTATTACCCCAGCGGGTGAATTCATCGCATACAAAGGTTAGCGGCTCAAATCTCGGATTTGGTTCAGCTTGGACTCTCTTGTAACGTTTGCCAACCTCTTCGGCAAACCAGGCAAGTTTTGCGTCGATCGCCCCGTAATTCATCCCCCCGCCGATTACCTCGCAGCCAGACCAAGCACCGTAGGCGGCGTGAGGGTCAAGGACTATGATTCGATGTCCGGCTGTTTTTCTTTTTGCGACTTCTTCAGCAGCAAAGTAAGTTTTCCCTGAACCGGGAGAACCATAAATTAGCACCGAAGGATACCAGGTTAGATTAGGGATTTTGTTACCACCCGATTCAATTGCTGTTACTTTTACGTCTTCTATTTTGTCACTGGGGTTTGTTGTCGAGTCGAGCGTCGCGGTTCCCGTTAGCGCCGCCTGCTGTTGGCTGGTGTTGATGCCCAAAGACTCACAATATGCCGCCTCAATCTCACCCTCAAACGCCACCTCATCAGCGTCTAACAGCTTCTTATATTTCATCTGAGTCTGTGCCATTAAGTAGGCAGATTCAGCAGCAAAACCAAACTCATAAGCTTGTTTCTGGTATCCCTTAATCTTTTGGCGGATAGGCTCTTGCTCCTCTTCATTGCGGGCGATTAACATAACTGTCACCATGCCACCAGTCGCCAACAGAGAGAGTAAGATTTTAAGCCCCCCATATCCCCGTTCTATGCCCTTAAATTCTGCCTTTGCGGGTACAAGCCATGCAGGGGCATATTCGATTCTGTTGCCGACTCTGTACTCAATTCTATCATTAAATTGTAAGGCTGTAGCCGTCGCGAAACCCGCTAATCCTAGCCCTAGCAACCCAGAAACAATCACCTGATTCTTATTTACTAACATTCAACTTGCTCCAAATTTGTGTGCTGACAAAGCCGAGCGTGATAACAAGTAGTGCAAAGCTCAAAATGAGTGATTGGGAATTGGCAATTATCCAAGCTTGCCAAGCGTCCCAGTTAGCGGCTAGCAGTGCAGTCCCGATCGCAATCAAGATTAAAGTGCCGCGAAGTTTTGCGGGCTCATCGGCGCTAATTGCGTACAATCCCAAGCCCAAAGAAGCGGCGGGGATGAGAATTACAGCAGCCGGGATTAGAGCCGGAATCGCCCGCACGATAAGGGATGCAGACAAACCAGCGCCGAAGTAACTGCCAAACTCTCCCCAGTTTCCCGTCAATGCCCAAAACCGCTCAATATTGGTGATTTCGGGTGTTTTGGTTTGCTGTTGCTGTTCCGATTGTGTTGGAGTTGCTGAGTTCAAATAGTCGAATTCTGAAGAGTCAAATTCGGGTAAATACATGAGAAAAAGGCGGGTTTTTAGCCCGCACTAAACTACTATTTCTTGCCTGAGAAGAAGTCGAATAAACCGCCTAAAAATCCCTTAGAATTGCCAGCGCCGACAGGACTCATGCCACCCGAACCGCCTGCCGTGGCTGAAATGGGGTCAAAGTCGCGAGCGTTGATGTAAGTATTGAAACCCGCGCGCCGATTCTGCATGGCTATTGCTTGCTGCGGACTTGCTTGGATTGCCTTGAGGGATTGCTGAAAGCCGTTCTGCTGTATTTGTCCCTTCGCTTGATGGTTCGCTTTGATTAATAGTAATCGTTGCCGGAAGTCGGCGTTAGCAAGGGTTTGGTGGCTTGCTTGCTGCACTTGTACCAGGCTTAATTCCTGCTGCAATTTGTGGCTAAGTGTGACGATATGCGATTCGTGCTTAGCGCCTGCGATAATTGCTTTAGCTACGAATTTGTCAATCTCTGCCTTGTCCGTTAAGCCCCCTTCAATTGCTTCTAGAGTTAGCCGCTCAATTTCTACTTTGTTGGCGCGAATTTTGGCAACGTGCCGATTCATTACGGTTGCCAACTGCTTTTGGAGCTCTAAGATTTTTGCCGTTCTGGCGGCATCGCGTACCATCTCCGGGCTGAAGTTGCCGTACTGTCCGGGGTCATATCCAAACTCGCGCGCGACGTGGGGTGCGCCCGAAGTTTTCCCTACTCGAAAATTCACCATCTGATATAATCTCCTTAGAGTGCGGTGGAACCCCTTATCAAGGGGCTTTACTTGCTAGCCAGCCGATTACTCTTCTAGGGAAGTCGGCTGGTTTGAATTTGAATTGTTGCTGTGATTGTTGATCACGTTCCCGTAAATTATTGTCGTCGGCTGGGTTTCCTTTTTTGCAGATTGATGTCCTGCGTCATACCCAACTGCAAAAATAAGAGTGCCACCAACAATCGCGGCGCCAATCACTATTTTGTCCATGAATTTGTCGAAATTTTTGTCATCGTCAATCATTTTTAATCCCTCAAACTTTGAACTTGACCAATTACCTCGATCGCTCTAGCGTCCGTAATTCCCTCTTCTCGCAGTTGCGAGGCTGCCACCTGTAAAGCGCCCTGGGGGCGATCGGCAACCACATTAAAGTGCCTTAGCGTATTGCTTTCGCGTTTCACTTGAACCTTAAAAAAAGCCATTAATCAAGACTCCTGTAAACTCTCTAAACCAGCCCGAACCTCGTCCGTAAAACCCTGCCTCACCTCAGCAGCAGCTTGTCGCCCCAGCGTCCGCCCCAGTTCGCGGTAACTGTTGAGCAACCCAGATTTCAAGGAATTAATTTGAGTGAGATTGTCGTCGGCGGCACTGGCAGAGGTGACGGCAATCTCGTTATGTCGATCCAAAAAGACGATGGCAGAAGATTCGGCGATAGGAACTGTGGCAGGAATTTCATCCACAAATCTACGCAGATCAGAAAGTTTCCCGCTACCCAGCAATTCAAGGGCATCCAGTGCCGTTTGAGAATACTCGGTAGCCCTAGCACTCCCACGGCGCAAGGATTTAAGCTCAATATCGTAGATGCTTGTCAGCTTGGTGATGGCTTTTTGCAATGCCGCCTTATTCAAACCGAGAACGCTCTGGATTTGCGCTGCCGAATACCACCGTGAAATCGATTCCGATCCCGGACAATCGATTTGCTCAGCCTCTACGTCAATCACATCCTGTGTTTCGCGTTCCATGATTCAACTTACCTTGAAAGAATCGATTCGGAATCGATTCGGAATCGATTCGTATAAACAAAAAATAACCCGCCTTTAGGGGGCGGGTCTACTATGCAGAGCATAAAATTATGCGGTGTATAAAACTTTATGAAGTAATCCAAATAAAAGGGTTATTTGAGGCTTAGGTTCGCGATATCCAGGCTCCCCAGGATTCCTCAGATAGGAATAAAGAGTCTGTAATGGGATACCTGTTTCACGGCTAATTTTATAAACAGACCATCCGGTTATTTTGCGAAATTCTTGTGGCGAAAGCGATATTTCTGATATAATCTTCATACTGTCCTGCTGGTTAAAGTATTAGGATGGTCACGCCCCTGGCTGCTGATTACAGCGCAGGGGTATTTTAATTTAATTTTCGGAGCTTCTTGTGCCCAAGCAATGCTCCACAATTGCTACCTGGAGAATAGCCAGTAGCTTCAGTCCTTCATCCTGACCCAGTTCACTAGAGATGTAAATGCCACAAGGCATATCCATATCATCGCCGACAACGACTCGCAAATTATCAGAAAAAGCACCGCAGACACGCAAACTGAGGGCGACAGCTTCCAAAATAACTAAACACTCATTTACGCTGGCATCGCAAAATCCAAGACCATAAATACGGATCAAGGCGTTATAAACAGACGGAATAATAACGTCACCGGTACGTTCAGGATCAACATTGATACGGACGTTTTGAGCGGTCATAAGAACCTCCTAAAATAAGTGATCGCACGACTAAACCGATAAATTTCTGGCGGGTGCTGTTAAAAAGGGATGGGGTCGAATTCAACAGCCGAGCCAATCTTCTCCATAAAGCTTTCGATCTTGCTCCATCTTTGCCGCGCTTCCTCAATGCGATTCAAAATATGTGCTAACTCAGTAGATAAAGACTCCCTCTGACTCTCTAGTTCCGTAACGCTTTCGCTAAGACCTATCTTTGAGCAAACCACCTGTCGCAGCAAAATCAGTGATTCTTCGGTGTTTTCCCACGGCTCCAACTTTGCCTCCATGTAAACGTATTCACGATAATTGGAGGACTCAAAATCGTGGGTAGACCCGCGACCGTACCCGATGGTGCAAATATTCATAAGCAGAGGACTCCCTAGAGAACGTCTAAACGTTTGTCAAAAAGTCTGAGAAATCAGACTTTTACTTGCCTTCCGATTTTTGACTTGATCAAGTGGAAAATCAGCAGACATTGATTGCTAAACTTAAAAGGAAAGGGCGATCGCAGATCTACATTGCGATCGCCCGGTTTGCTTGGCTAGAGCGTTAATCTCGCCGGCGTCACCCGGCAAGCTTGGAAAAAGTCTGACAAAATCAGACTTTTTAATATTTCAAAAATCTAAGCGCCGATGGCGCGCCCGTCTCTCCGGGCTGTCGCACCACTTTGATTGGGCGGGGTTCTTTTTGGACTTTCCGGCCTTTCGCTCTCCCCTTCCGTTATTGAATGGGAATTAAAGTCCTTTCCCCATTACGTACAGCAGATGGTATTCGCCCCTGGCAGGTGTCGCCAGATTCCCGTCTTTCCGGGCTGTCACCCATTAGCGTATAGGTGCGATTTTCAGGGTTCGCACTTCGGCCGAGCTATGCGCGCCTTTCTCGGTTCGCTAGAGAGCTTCCGGGTCTTGCACCCGGATGTCCGCTTATCGGTTAGCTCTGACTGAAGTCATTTTTGAGTGAGGTAGTTTGCCAGCTCTGGGATTTCACCGGCTCGCTGCCACTCGGTTTTTTCGAGTTGCACTAAAGTGCGATCGCTAATTTGCTGCGCATCACGAAGCTGATCCTTGGTATAGGGGCCTTCAGATTTACCACTGCGGAAAACATACCACTGAGGCGTTTCTGGTTTAGGCTTCGGCGACGGTCTCCTCACTGGTCTCATGCGAGCGTCGCCGGATTCGGCTGCAAGCTGATTAAGTTCGACTTCAATGGGGTTGACTGGTATATTTGCCATTCCCGGCGATCGCCTTGTCGTCGTCACATTTTGAGCCTTGGCTTGCTTGGCAGCGCGGCGTTGACGCGCCCAAAGATCGTATTGATAAAGGTAGGCTGAAATTATCACCATCCCGATCGGAATCAAGTCGAATCTTAGTCGAAGGATTGAACGCCTCAGCAAGTAAGCATCATTTTCGTAGGCAAACTCTTTGCTAGGGGCAGGCAATATGCAATAAAGAACAAACGCTGACACGGAAAACGCTACGAGGCTAACGATGAAAGCGTTTAAACCTTCTCTCCAGTACGATCTTTTTGTACCCAGGAACTGATCCTCTAGATACTTACGAGGCAGATCGAGGCTGGAATGAGTGGGCAGGTGTGCGAGTAGAAATGTCCCGACAAACTCTATCACCCAGCGAAAGAAGGAGAACAGAAACGGCACCGTAGTCCAAGCTCCAACTAACGCGACTAAAACGCTGCTGCTGTGCCGGAAAGGCACATGAGACTGGAACAGGGAAACGGTGAAATACGTGAGCGCGAAAGCCCTGATCCATGAGATAGGATAAGGGAGCCACGCGGGCCACGGTGGAAGCTTCATAAAGTTTGGGTTGATTGATAGGGGTATCAAAATTCTCCCAAACTTTAGTCTCAAATGGTTGTGTCAGCCTCCCTGGGTATTTACGTCCAGGGAGGCTGAACTATTTAATTTTCAAGGTTCATAGCGGTCAAGAAATCATCAGGGGACTGAACAAACTCGTGAAGCTTCTCGGGGGGAACTCCACATATCTTGCATAAAGCAAGCCATTGCGCGCCACTCAGCGCTAGCCTTTCCCATCCTTGACGCCCTTCACGAGCTCTCCTACGGAGCGTAGAGGCTGAAACCTCTTGCCCAGAAAGATGAGAAATAGCTCCAGCTAATCGCTCATAGGAAAAACCCGTATTTTGCAAAAAGGTGGTCAAAGGGAAATCGCCTCCTA
>NZ_JAAFKD010000054.1 GCF_013299165.1 Microcoleus sp. bin38.metabat.b11b12b14.051 | reverse complement strand
CTAAATCACCGATTGGTCTCGGCCAGACGGCGAAGGAACCGTATTCAGGTCTCGATTGATAAGGGTGGATTATTGCTTGAAAACAGCTCGCCAGAAATTCTAGACAATAAGTTTCTCTTATGAATCTTCTTTTTTTTCAAGAAAGAGGAAGATCCAGACCACGCGCAAATCCCTAAACAAACCGGGAGAAGGAACAACAAAAACGAGCATAGCTAAAAACGAATTTCACTTTATTTTCATTCCACACTCGCATTGTTAGACCGAGCGATCTACTTCACCCCTGCGGAATTCCGGCGCGGGTACTTGCGAAGGGCGATCGCTTCCTATATTGCGAGTCTGATTTTGCATTCTATGGCGGGTCACAGGAAGGTATTGGTCAGCGCCGGGGGATATCAACTTCCACCGTCAGCCGCCACCTTTCAAATCGGCACCGACTGGAATCGACCCCCGTGCGGAATCACCGCGCGGGGATGACACCGATCGTGAAAAAACAATTGGCGGAACGGCTCCCGTTATTAAGAGGGATGCCCGCAAAACTGTGTCGCGAGGATGGATTATTTTTCGCTCATTCAGACTGGTTCAAACCGCACTGCAATGTTTATCTGCTGAACCATCGGTTGATTTCTTGCAAGCGGAGACGGGCGCAAATCTCAGGGCTGATAGATAACAAATCCTTATTGTCTGATGCAGGCTCGCCAAAAATTTTAGGCAATAATAATTTCTTATGTGCTCTTTCTGAAGAGTCGAGAGAGTGTTCTCAAGAAAGCGGGCGAAGCAAGCAAAAAAACCGGGGCAATAACAATCAAAAACGATCATAGACTAAAAAGTCTGATTTGTCAGACTTTTTAGCGCATCACTTCATAGGATTATCCGGCGAAAATAATATAGTTAATCACTGCCGATGGCTGCATATTGTTGTGTGCCACACCTCCACCAGTAGCCTGGTTAGTTGCTGTCGCCGATTGATTGGTTGCCGTTGTCGCTTGATTAGTTGCAGTCGCCGCGACAGAGGTTGCAATATTAGCTTGTGCACTCAAATTTCCAGCAGCAACGGACAACCCATTTACAGCGTTTGGGGCCGCGAACCAGTTGTACTGGTGAGAATGAGGATTTTGCAAATGGTTATGCGCGTCTTGAGCGTGGTTGTGCGCCGCTTGAGCGTGGTTGTGACTAGGGATTTGAGCTTCGGTTAGGGTATGAGATTCTGCCCCCAAACTTTGCCCGATCGCCCTAGCAGCCAATCCCGCCCCCGTACCAGATCCAATCAGCGTCCTCCCCCGCAAATCTGGTAATTGGAAGTTTGCGTTACCATTAGTCAGCGGCCCCCAAGTTGCGCCGAGAGCTTCATACAATTCTGGATAAGCTGCGATCGGTCTAGATGACCCGTCGCACGGCAACCATTTATTGGGCGTATTAATACTACTGTATGCAATAATTTCCCCGATAATCCTCATCTCGTCTTCGGCTCCAGAAAGCTTATTTGTAATAAGTAATTCACTGAAACTGACAATTTGCCTGTAAGTTCCTTTGACCAGCAAAAAGTCAGAAGCTTTTAAAGGTTGCTGCCATTTTGGCTCGACCTTCACTCCCAATTTAAAATCCTCGCCCATCAGCAAAGTTTCGTTAGACGAGAGGAATGGGGTAAGGATCGGAACATGATGTTCCGCTCCCCCATAATTTTGCAAAACAACTTCAGACTCATACTGCCAAGGCCCGTTTCCTTTGGCAATGTAAAGCCCTAGGCTAATTTTTTGCCCTTGGTCGCGAATCTTCATTATTTCCGCTTGCTTGTCGGATTCAGACATCAGAGCATTTATGTTCGGAAAAGGCGGGGGCACCAAGCTAGGTAAATTTACTGTCACTTTCAAGTCTTCCAGCAAAGCCTGTATCTCTACTAAGTGTGATTGCTTGAAGACTTGATATTTAGCGTTTACCTGTAACAAATCAAGGATAGCTATTATGCTATTTCCATCGGCCGAAGTTATCCGCCGACTAAAATTCCCAGTCGATCGTGCTGGTTCCATATTTAAGAAAGGTAGGGCCGACCGGAATAGTTGGAGTCGCCATTGGCAGCGACCGTTAAATCGAGGGGAAACCCGCTCCAAGTTAGGCTGATGGTTCCGTTTGTACTAGCGCCAGAAGTGCTTCCCATCCGAAAAGATAAGTCGATATAATTCGCGTTTGTCGGATTTTTAGTCGGATCTAACTCCAACACCTTAATCCTTCTAGCAGCATCGATCAGCGCCGCGACTTCATTATTTGGCGGGTTTGAAGCTAAATCGCCGCCAGTCGGCGCAACCCAGGGTACAGCGGTCAGAAATGTGGTGGTTGCTACCAAAATCGCCCCGTTCAGTCCCACAGAAAAAGTACCAGGAACGGTCAATGAGCCGCTTGTTGCCCCTGATGTATTTATGTTTCTTTCTAGATTCCGAATATTATTTGGATTTCTCACTGCCGTAGATTGTTGTGCCAGCAAATAGCTGGTACAGGCAAAAAACCAATCTTCTAGACTGGTAATACCAGATAACGTTCCACCTGTTCCGTTATTAAATGAGGCCATAGTGAAGCACTGTTAACTATAATATTATTTATACTAGCTCATCACCTAGACCACTATGGGAGCAAAAGCTGGCTGGGGAACTTCTTCTGCGCTAAACCCAGAAGAAGATTTTGAGGAACCTAAAGATATTACCGATATCACCTCATTTGAGACCGATATTGGCGGAGTATCGGGAATTTCGAGGCGAGCGCCCACCAGTGGAGGCATCGACTTAGGCAAAGGGCTTGACTTGGAAAAGCCAAGAACTCCGCGATCGGGAATTGGGATTGAAATAGCTAAATCACCACAGGGAAACTTGGGTATCGGGGCCGCCATCCCTAATCCTTACCTACCAGGAACTTCGGGACGGGCGGGAATATCGATCGATCCGCGCACCGGGGGGATTAGTGGAGGATCTCTTGGGTACGAAATCGGGAAAGGCCCGATCAGCGCATCGGTTGACGTGGGAGTAGATACGCCTTCTAGCGATCGCTCTACCGGGTCATCAGACAGCTTTGGTTGTTACCAATACGTAACTTTCTCTCTTGGGCCTTTCTCTCACACTTACGGGAGTAACACTTGTGAATCAAAAAATCCCAAAGAAAGTCCTAAACCACCGGGTGGCTCAGGATTACCCCCTGGAGCGGTATCAGCTCAACAAATCGATGGAGGTATGTTAACAACAACTTGCGGAAGTTTGTGTGTCACCTTGCACAACCATTTTGAGTCTGATTACGAAAACCCGTATGTAACCGGAACGGAAGGTGTATGTTTTAAGCCACGCCCAGTAATAAACCCGCAGACTGACATTCCAACAGGTGAAATGATTTCAAGTTGGGATTCAGAGTATGTTAACGAAATCTATTACCCAAGCGAAGTAAAATCTTCACTCTTTGCATGGGATGAGGATTTCAAAGAAAATAGTATTGGGACAAACCTTGATTACTACACGGTAGATCCTGCTACCCGGAGTAAATGTTTTCCAGAAGCGCCCCCACCGTCCCCATTTCCCTTGCCTTCCTTCTCTACTCCTGTCCCCAATCTTCCACCAACTAAAAAAATGGACGCTGATTGCTGCAAGATCCTCGCTTTGTACGCGCAAGAAATATTAAAATTAATGGGGCGTCCCTTGGGGCCTCAAGGGCAATTAATTCCAATTCCAGCAAAGGGATTCTTTGGAGAAGAAAAAGAACGAATCAAGACTCCGATCGACCCCAAAAATCCAAGCGAAAAGATAAAAATAAAATTCTCCAATTATTACGAAGCGCTCCAGTATTTTTTAGAGCAACTAATAGAAGAAGACGTAGCAACTGACCCACGGGCATTCAAGAGACCAACAGGAAACCTTCAGAACCCAGAATACGACAGAGATGCAGAGCAAAGTTTGAAAGATAACAATCAACCTTTCAAAGACAAACTAGGAAACAAACGAGAACTTGAAATAGGTCGGGACATTTATATAGTCTCGGCATCCGACAAACTAGAATACATCTTTCAATCGCTAAAACGGTTAGAATACTTATTCCCCTCTGGAGAGCTTAACGACGCTAAGATTGCAAAATCCTTACTAATGCCTGGGCAAAAAGGAGAAGTAAAAATTCACAACATGATTCACGCATACGAAGTGCAAATGCAATACTTTAACGCAATAATGGGCGACCCCAGAGAAAAAGTTTTTCTCAAAGACGTAGATCCAAACAAGAAAGGAGACCAAGAATTCTCTTTTCAAGCAATGTCACTTTCCCACTTAGTGAGAGAATTATTCAAATTTCAACTTGACAATTCTGGAGACGTAGACATGATTCGAGAGACCGTTATTAGAGATTTTCGGACAAATTTAGCCAACAGAATTCAAATGGTGCAGGTAGCGGAAATGACAAAAGCATTATTTGAAGACTCCGGGATGCTGGAAGACCAGGACTGGATAGAGCTAGCCTTAGAAGGCGATCCATACGCAGGGCATTGGAAAGCCGGAAAAGGCTTTGAGCCTTCGGAAAAATTAGATTCTAAGAATGAGGCGGACATAGAAGAACTGGCAAGAGCGACAAACAAAAACTTTACAGCAAAAGTGAAAGTAAGTCGTCGAGACAAAAAGGAGAAAACGGATATGCGAGACTTGGTTAGGGGTTTGGCAGACTTTTTCCAGCGGCTAACCTCAAGCCCTGCGGACTTTGATAAACTGCTAGAAAGCGCAAAATTCAAAGTGCAAACAGACATGGCACTCCTTCGTGCAAACGTAGCAAAAGCAGCTACAATTGGAAGAAACCGAACAAAAAAACGCAAAAAATAATATGGATTTAACACAACCCGCATTACCAACATCTTGGTACCGAGGAGAAGGATTTCAAGAAATAGTCGAAGCTGTCGGTGGCTTCTGGAACAACATAACAACAACTGCCAGTAATTTATGGAATAGCTGGAGTAGCTGGATTAATAAACAACTGAAAAAAGTTAATATATTTGGCGTCAACTTGGGAGAATGGCTAGAAGAAGACCCCGTGTCAGCTTCCGCAGGTTTATTGGGTGGCGCCTTAGCGGGATTAGTTGGAGTCGCCGTAATCATAAAAGGCGGAGTAGTCGGCCGCGTGATCGGAGGAATCAAATCCCTGTGGAAAGCGGCAAAAAATCTTCCTGGATTAATTGGGTTGGGAGGGCTGATACGTGGTGCTGTTGGCGGAGTTCAAAGGCTCTGGAACTTTAACTGGAACATTACGGACAAACAAATCCGCGAGCAACAAAAACAACAATTAGTATCTTTAGCCCCGGTGTGGGGTGAAGCGTTAGGAAGTCTTGTCGGTACTCTGTGCGGATTTTCGCTGGGAAGAGTTGCTTACGCAAATCAAGCCAACCTAATAAGAACAAATCCAGAATTAATAGCCAAATTAGATGAGTTGAGAATTAACAGTTTTGACGAAAATTCCGAACTATGGGAAGAGGCTGTAGAAAATTTAAAAGCTGCTGTTTCCAGCAGCGCCCGAGTGGGATTGAACATTGCAGCGCTAGAAGGATACATGAATGCCCGAAAGGCAGTCAAGGCAATCGCAAGAGGCGTGAACCTTAAAGCGATATGGCCTTCATTAGGAAATCAAATAGAAACTTGGGGGGCAGAAGAAAGTAAGGCTTGGAGTTTTGCTAGCGCTCAGGAAGAATGGGTAGAGACGCTGCCGGAAGGAGGAATACGAGAATTCACCGAAGAATTCTTGGAAGCAGCGCAAGATATGTGTGCAGAATCAACTATTCAAGTTAGCTACGCTTTATGACAAACTGGAAAGGAATTGGAGCTGACGTTCTTCGGCAATACTTAAATTCAGAATCCGGTGAATCCGGTGGCGATGCCGGAAACTTTGGACTTGACGTTTTTATGAACGGATTTGAAGATGAATTTCCGGCTGACACAGAAGATTTAGTCGGCGGAATGTATGTCGGCTATTCACCAGAAGCCGGCCGCGCCAGCGAAAACAGGCCGTGGGGACAAAAGTTTGGCGATCGCCCAAAAATTCACGAATTAAACCAACCTCAAGCAGCGCAAGCTCTTGGTTGGAGAATAATAGACTTTTACCCTAATAGGGATTTTAAATCCGAGTTTTACCGACTTGCAGGCACGCCCTCGGAACTGCGAATGATGATGCAAATTGTGCAAGCAACACGGTTTGTTACAGGCGATCGCATCAATTTTGAAGAGTGGTTTGAGCGGTGGGAGAATGGATTTCCCGACTTCGATCAGAATCGCTCCGATTCTAACTTTTTGGTATCCGGCGAGAAACAGTGGGAACGAATAAAAAATCCAAAGTCCCGTCCGCGGTATAAAGAATTCACGAATTCCCAGCAGCGGGCCGACCTAGGATACCGAGTGATAGAGTATTGGCGCGATCGGAGTGCCGAAAGTAGCTCAATCATTCTCTCAGGCACCGATTTACAACTAATCCACCACATCATTCAGATCGAGTATGAAGGAGGAGGCGAAAGTGCAAGCAATAGCAAAGTACCTTCATTTGAATCCTCCAACAAAGGGCTGCCAATAATTCGACTGTATTTTGAGCAAGATAAGGACAAAATACGGAAAAAACCAAATGGAAAACCTTATGCACCACTGAGGGGAGAGGTTATATTAAGGCTTGTCGGCAAGTCCGAAGATCCAGCTTCACTCTTGGACAGGCTAACCAAAAGAGATATCGAAAAATACGCGGAAAATATCAAAAATTTATTTGGCACCAACAACGGCTATATATGGGAAAAAGGCAAAAAGATTGTCGCCTACAACAAGCCCGAAGATGGGTTTAAGCGCACATGGTACTTATGCAAAACGCATAAAGACGGGATAGACCTTTTGACAAAGTTAACCCAGGTAGTAAACAAGCCCATAGATCGTACTAGAATCACAAAAAACGAGGTGGATGACGAATTTAGTCGATTTCCCGAACAATTAAGCCCTATTACCGTCCTTGGAGACCAAGTAGAACAAAAGCAGGAAAGGTTGACAGGGGAAGTTCGGTTTAAATGGGCGGAACTAATTTTGGCAAAATTAGCTAAACCGATCAGACTCGTAGAACAAGATAAAGTGATCTATAAAGCTTAATTATTAAATCGAGTGCTGTCAAAGTATCGAAACTCTACGAGTTTCGTAGTGCCGTTAGAGTGCGGTCAAACATAGACAGGACAAGGGTTAGAATGCTTGACAGGCAAAAAACAATTCGCTAGGCTTTACACAGAAAGATTACAACTTATCACCAATGAAAGATGCAGATGCAATATTTGTTACCTGTCCGGTAGCTAAAGGCACTGGCTCGCTTATGCTCAAAATAAGCAAAAATTACACGCCATTATTAGCCGATTTAGGATTTACAGCAGTCGCCGACCCTGCTGCTGCAAACGCTAAGCTAGTTAAGGTAGGAGATGCTCTTAAGACTGGAGACATTACGAGAATACGAATTCAAGTAAAAGGTACTGCTACTAAACCTCCAAAAGGTATATCGATTTACTGCTCAACAAAAGAAGTTGCCAAAGCGATGTCTGGCCTTGCTCGAAAACAATGGGGCAACTTAACTATTACTAACGTTGGCTCAATAAGACGATTGAGATATCGTTAACAATTCGTAAAAATCAAGGAGTCAAGAAATGCCTGCAAGTCAAATATGGAATGTTAAAGAGCCTGGAGGTACAAGAGAAGGGGCTTTTAAAGCCTCTAAGACTCTTTATACTTCCATCGGAACCGAAACGGGAGTTGTAGCCGTACCTGCTGCTCAAACAAAAACAACTCCTTTGTACACTATTGGCGAGTTATTGAAAGCAGGTTGGCTAGTTTCGGTAAACGTTTACATTCAGAAAACTGCCAGTCAAGTGGTAGCTGTGAACGTCTATTGTTCATCTGACAAAGCAGACGCTTTCATTGCGAAATGCCGAACAGATCCATCAGGGCTTGTAATTGGTGGCAAAGCTGTCACTTCAGCGTCAAGGCCTCGGAAACAGATTTTTTCTTAATGCTGTATGCCATTTACAGATGCTTATGGCATTTGGGATGATTTGTGCTTCAACTTTCCACCTTCTTCTAGTTCTGAAAATCTTTTACAAAAAGACACATCAAATAGAGAACTGTTTAGGTTTAAATTCTCTACGGATTGGGAAAGGTGGAATAATGAATGGGTTGGGTACAAGTCATTTTTACAATGCCGACTCTTGTACCACGATGATTCTGGAGGATTTACGCTTAGCCAAGGAAGTTTCCGGATTTACGTAAAACCAGAAGCGCAATTAATTCAAAAACTGCCATTACCGCAACTAAGTAATAATCCTTGGACTATTAGAAGGCTAGCAATATCCCGAAGATTTTTTCACAGACTTAATTGGGAAGGGCATAACCTAGACAAACCTTTCAACGTGTCTATAGACGCATTCATTAATTAATTCACCGGAGTAACAGTATGACTTTTTCTAATGCTCAATGGGGCGCACAATTCGAGAATGCAACAATAGGAGCAGCTTTTAGCGCATTAGGTACAGCAGTCAGTCCCATTCAAATCCTAAGTGATGCTTTGCAGGCGTTTAACAAGTCAGAGGCAAACTGGAACAAAGCAGCCACTGCGCCGCCTTACCTCAATTCGGTTAGCGGGCCTAATTCCGGACAGGTTATTCTAACAGCAGAGGGTTTACCATCTTCCGTGCCAATTAGCTACACAGTTAGCCTTGTCCAAAGATACGCACCAACAAGCGTAACACCAAGAACCTCAACGGTAATCATTTAAACAAAACAAAACGAGTATGACAATTTCACCTATATCTTTTGAAGATTGGTTGCAGGAATTACCCAATCAAGAGTTAGCGAATGAATTGAGACGATTTGTAAATGACGGCTACGTAACAAATCCTGAATCATTTATTTACAACTGCATAGTTGGATATCAAAAAGCTCAAGTAAAATTCAATGCAAACCCGACAAACAGGAGAGAAATCAAGTTAGTTTCAACCCCTGTATTGGGGTCTCTAACCGATAAGGCTGTAGGAATCAAATCGCAAAAAATTTCTTATTCACTTCAATTTGAGCAAGATTTTGAACTTAAGGCTGAGAAGGTTGGTGGCTGGACAGAGCCAAAAGTTTAAAATCTTAGAGAAGCGCAAGCCCCGTCAATCGGGGCAAGTTTAATTCAAGCAAAAGGCCAGCTTAAAATGGAAAAAAATGTAGAATTACTTGCGGTAATGGTAGCGTCAATAAGTATTATTTTCTCAAATTACACGTCAATGCAAATCAATAAAGATTTGCTTAGGCGGTTAGCTTTAGGTCAAAAGCGACTTGAACTGACAAAAAACATGACGGCGGTATTAAGCGGTCGCATTGCCGACGTAGAGAAATATTTAACCACACACTATGGATACCAAATTCGTAATAGTACGGATAAAATTACAGAGCAGCTTGAACACGACTATGAAAACGAAAGCACAGGTTTTTAATTTAAATGGATAAATTCTCGTATCGCGTTGTAGTTGGCTCTATTAGTCTTAGCGCCCTAATTTTTGCTATTGGAAGCGTAATATTAGCGCTTAAAAATGGAGCCATTCCAGAGCAGTTAGTTGCCTTGGGAGCAGCTTCTTTCGGCCTTCTCGGTGGACTATTAGCACCTTCTCCTATTAACAGGTAATTTTACATGACTCATTTTTTACTTTTCAACATGGCACTAAAACCTGACAATTCCCTTATTGAAGGGACACTTGCCTTAACTTATCCCGACGGAAGCATAATTAGATATCTGGCAACTTCTGGCTGCACTCAATGGCAACAACCAGGGGATGAATGGGTACGCGGGAAAGGGCCCATTCCTGCGGGCAATTACGAAATCCCGACAAGTCCTTACTGGCTTGAGACTCGGGGCATTGAAGGTGATTTTTTTCATATTACTCCTGACCCAGTGGTATCAGATAAAGGAGTTCGCGCAGAATTAGGAATACATTACGACGCAAATATGCCGGGTTCTGCGGGTTGTATTGTACTAAGAAATCGTGATGGATGGGAAAAATTTTGCGATCGCATGAAAGCAATCGCAAAACTAGGAATTAAAGAACTCCCATTAACAGTTAATTACTCAGGTAACTGAGGTTGATTAATAACGCGCCCGTAATGCTGGAGAATCATGCGGCCATCTTTGTGACCGGCAATTGCTGCAACTTGGGGAATTGTCATTCCAGCCTCCAACGCTTGAGACAGCAAAGTGTGCCTTGTAGCGTAAGGCTTTCGATAAGAAATTCCTAGGTTTTCCAAGGAGTCTTTCCAAACTTTCCTAAAATTGCCGTGGTCAATAATGCACCCACGGGGAGAGGTGAAAATTAAGTCTGATTTTTCAGACTTTCTAAATTCAATTTTTGTTAAAAGTTCAAAAACGCGATCGCTCATTTTTAGCGATCGGGCAGACTGTAAAGTTTTTGGCTTTTTTCTAATTTTTGTATAACCGCCGCGCTCGCGGCCGATAGTTTGCCTTATGGAAATTAAGCGCTGTTCAAGGTCAATATCTTGCCAGCGAATACCCACAGCCTCTCCTGTCCGAATCCCCGTGTATAACAGAAACTCTACAAAACAGGAGTAAGTCGGGTGATACTGCCGAAAAAATAAAATCACCCGCTGCGACTCGTCGGCATTTAGCGGGTTCTTTTTTGATTCCGCCTTCTCTTCTTCGTCCAAAGTCGCTTCTCTGGAATCGAATTTCACCAGCGGGTTGACAGCAATCTTGCTACTCGTCACGGCCCATGTAGCGGCAGAACGCAGCATAGATAACCGCCGGTTAAAAGTCGAAGCAGCTAAAATCACAAAATCAAACCAGTCGGTATCTTCTATTCGTGGATTGCCAGCTTTTTCAATCATTCGGCGCACGCACTGATAATGGTCAGCTTTGGTAGAGGCCTTCAGGTTTAACGTGGCAACCCAACCATCCCAAATATCAAGCCAATAAAATTGCCGACTGGGAGAAGCTTGACCGACTGGACTAGACGATAAGCTATGGCAATATCGTTTTAACGTTGGATCAAAGCTTCCTGCTACCAAGTCATTTTGAATCTTTGAGGCGATCGCGCCAACAATTTGCCGATCGCGCTTACTGTCCCACCGACCCCCAGGCAAAGGGTGAAAAGAAAAACGGCGACTTTCGACAGTAAAACGCAATCGAATCGAATTCTTATCCTTTGAAGGAGAAATATCTCGCATTGACCGAAGAATGGGCGAAACTACAATAGTAGATCCCAACTAAATCCTCGACGAACAAGTAAAACACTTGCGCGGTATGAACGGGACAGACGGGGCTCGAACCCGCAACTTCCGCCGTGACAGGGCGGTGCTCTAACCAATTGAACTACTGTCCCTCGTTTTGCCTTTGTTTCAGGCACAATTTCTATTATGCAGATAACCGCACCGTTTGTCAAGAGGTTTTTTGAACTTTTATTTGGAAGCCCAAAATTTGAGTCTCTTGCAGCGGACTGAAGTTGTTGTCGCTTACCAAAATCAGACCTCTGCTACCATCTGCTAATTCGGGGCCAAATGTCAACCCCTCAATGTTATCTAGGGGAATTTTTAGGGTTTCCAAATCTAGCAGCAGCCGTTTTTGAGCGGGAGAAACTTCGCTGATACGGCTTTTGAGGCTTTCGAGTCCTTGAATTCGATCGGCTTTTTCCAAAGAAATCTCAAATAGTCTAACAGTAATGCCGGTTTCCAGGGAGAAGGCGCGCTCTAAACTCAGCAAGCGCTGGTGGTCGATCGCCAATAAATCCACTAAACCGTTGCTAGTTAATTTTCCCACAGGATTGGCACCAGCGGGTAGCGGTTCGGTGATGTAGGCAAAAGAAGCATCTGGATTGCCACTGGCAGCATCGTAGCGTAGAATCCGGCACGGGCTGCCCTTTTCTAGGGAAGGTACGGCGCCATCTTGTACCATAGCGTTTTCGGTGGCGGTGAATAGGTATTGGCGATCGGGCGTTAGAGTCAAACTTTCAAAAGCGAGATTGTTGCGGATGCCTTTGGTGCCTTTGTCGTCGGGCAAAAATAGGTCAGGAATTGGTAGCGTTTTCAGCAGTTTACCATCAAGGGAGAATTCTTTGATGAAGGGAGCGATTTGGCGATCGACATCTCCCTCGGAAGAAACAAACACGCTGTTGCCTGTAAAAGCTATCCCTTCTGGATCTAAACTTAATTCTGGAAAACTTTTGCCGTTTTCATCCAATAAAGTAGTCACACCTGTAAAAGCAATTTGCTCTTTTTCCAGCTTACCAGATTGCAAGTTAATTTTCAGAGAGTAGAAACGTGCCGGAGCCTTGCTGCTGCGATCGTCAGAAATGGCATAATAAACTTGTTTCTCGGCATCATAGGTGATTCCCGAAAGTCCGCCAATTTCCGTACCCTGAAAAGGTGAACCTGTCGGAAATATTGCTCTACCGATAAAATCTATCTGGGTGACAGCGAAAGATTGGGCTGACAAATTTACCAAAATAGCAGCAGTTGCAGCTATCAGAATACAGGCGACAAATATAAGTATTTTCCCTAAATTTCGCATTTTACTATCTTCTTATCTTTGTGCCTTCGTGGCCTTTGCGTCTTCGCGGTTCGTTCAATCATCAAATCACTGTTTCTGACTTAACAAAAAATTAGTCAACCAATCTTTAACAACATAAGTAGCACGACAGTCGTCCTCATTGTATCGGACGATCGCCTCTAAGAGCGAGCGATCGCCCGTTTTGAGCCAATCATCGTACCAGCAGACACACTGAGCACCATTAGCCTTAGCATCGCGCCAGTCAAAACCCAGCCAGCGGGCGATGGGTTTGAGCGCGTAACTTTCCACCGGCATAATCGCCCGCTGCGTAACTTGTTTGTGAATATCGACAAACCGTTTCAGCACGGGTTTCCACAAATATGCTGGAGTTTGATAAAGTTTAGCCAGTCGCTTAAAAGTCTTGACTTCGTAGTCACAAAAGTGGAAAATAGGAGCAATGGGATAAGCCCACATTAATTCTAAAAATTGCTCCCAAATTGCACCTTCCTCCGCAGCGGATTCTGCCAGAAAACCGTGGAATTTTTCAGTGTTGTTATACCTGTCCACAACTAAGACTCCGTGCATATAATCTAAATTCATCTCCGGTTCCGCTTCAATGTCAAAGTAGAGTTCGATTGGGGCGATCGGCAAAAAGACAGATTGACAATAAGGAATTGGCTTGCTGCGGAGAATTGGCCCAGGCTTGGAAGGCGAAGCAGATTTATTTTCTGTAGTCTTGACAGCCTCAGTTTTAACTATTACTAAATTATTTTTTGCAACTTCTGGTATGATAATTTGATTAACTTCTACCTCTTCCCTTCTTCCTTCTTCTTCATCTTCGCTTCTGGTTTCTACCTCTTCCCTTCTTCCTTCTTCCTTCTTCCTTCTTCCTTCTTCTCGCAACAGCGGTTGATTTAACAAATGAGATTGAGCTTGTCGCACCACATCAAAAGCAACGGTATCGGGAAATTCTGGATACTCGCTAAGCAATGCAAAACTAGCATTAGCGAGAGATTCTACGTCGGTAATTTCGAGACTTTTTAGTCTAGCATAACGGCCGGCAGTAACTCCCGGCAATAGCGAAAGATGTTTAATTGATTCGGCTTCGGCGTGACAAATGGTGTGCCAACCGCAAAGATTGCACTTTTGGCGGGAAATAAACACTTCTGGTTTATCCCGGTTTTCGATCATCTGGATGCAAGCGTTTAAAATCTCGAACATCTGAGGATTTCTTTGAGCAAGATTAACTTGCCAAAACCCTTTTTTGCGCAGCATCAGCCACGCATTATCAGGCATTTTTTCCTGCATATGAGCTAATACTTGGGCGTGAAAAGCTGCAATAATTTGATAGTCTAGTTTTGGTCGCTTGCTAAGCCAAATATCCGCAGTCGCATAACTCCAATCACCAAATTTGGATTCTCCCGGCTGTTTGATTAATAAATGGGGGCGACTGACAAGGGTAATGTTTGAAGAGTGCAGGGTGGAGGATGAAAGCTGCACGGGAGTTTCGGGAATTTCGCCAAATTCTGGGAAATATTGACTGTCAATTCCTAGGAGAGAAGCTGGTGCCCCGTTAGTTTGGCAGAATTCGCGCTGGAGCAACACTCCTCGGTAAATGCGATCGACTCCTTGCTGCATTAAACTTAATGTGGCAGCCGCCCCAGCTTCCCAATCCCCTCTACGATATGATGGTTGTTGGTAAGTTTCGTGTTCCAAAACCTGCTGCTGATACGTCCCACTGTCGCGCATCAGTTTTAGTAAAAAGTCGCTGGGGGGGTCTAGTTGTTTCCAGTCTCCGCAGGTGTCTAAAAATGCTCTGAGATTGCATCGCTGATAGGAAAGTAGTAGTTTGTCAGTTATTAACATTTAGTATTCGCAAGCATAGAATAATTAGAAGGAAGAAGGAAGAAGGAAGAAGGAAGAAGGCATGAAAGGCTTCGCTCAAGGTAAAAACAAGGAAAAAGGAAGAAGGAGGAAAGCCTTTCGACTGCGCTCAAGGTAAAAAGAAAGAAGAAGATACCTTTTTTAGAGAGGTTTTTGACGATCGACATTTATACAATATTAACGCTATCAATAATTCCCCAGAAAAGATGAACAAGGACAATCACCGGCAACAATTCCCAGCTTTGGCCAATAAAGCTTATTTTAACTACGGCGGACAAGGGCCGCTGCCTGAACCTGCTTTAGAGGCGATTTATGGTGCTTACAAGCGGGTGCAGCTTGGGGGGCCGTTTTCGGGGGAGGTGGGGGCTTGGGTGGTGCAGGAGGCGATGCTAACGCGACGGGCGATCGCATCTGAGTTAGCTGTACCTGCTGAAACCATCGCCCTGACTGAGGATGTCACCGTCGGCTGCAATATTGCGCTGTGGGGCATTGACTGGCAAGCGGGCGATCGACTGCTGCTTTCTGATTGCGAACATCCGGGCATTGTAGCTAGTGTAATGGAACTACAGCGCCGTTTCAACATTGAGGTTGATGTTTGTCCGTTGGCGGCAACTTTGAACGAAGGATCTCCGGTTCAGGTAATTGCTGATAGTTTACAACCAAATACTCGGTTGTTGGTAATCAGTCATATTTTGTGGAATACTGGTCAAGTTTTGCCTCTGGCTGAGATTGTGAAAGTCTGTCATGAAGGTTATGAACCCCCCCTAACCCCCCCTTGGCAAGGGGGGGGACAAGAGGGAGGAGAAGAGGGTTTCTCCGTGCATAATCGCAAAGTTAGAGTATTAGTTGATGCGGCGCAATCTGTAGGGGTTTTGCCTTTAAATTTGATTGAGTCTGGGGTTGACTTTTATGCTTTTACTGGTCACAAATGGTGGTGCGGCCCGGAAGGTTTGGGCGGGCTTTATGTGAGTGCGGCGGCTTTGGCAGATTTGCGCCCGGTGTTTATCGGTTGGCGGGGAATTGTCACCGATTCTAGTGCTAAAGTGCTTGGCCCGAAGGCTGGATCTCAACGCTACGAAATTGCGACTTCTGCTTATCCTTTGTATTCTGGTTTGCGAAGTGCGATCGCCCTCCAGCACGAATGGGGTACAATTCACCAAAGGTATACAGAAATTTGTCGTTTGAGCAAGTATCTCTGGGAGCGTTTGTCGGAAATTCCAGATGTGCAGTGTTTGCGTAAATGTCCGCCGGAAGCGGGTTTAGTTTCGTTTCGATTGATAAATGGCATACCCCACAAGCAGCTAGTTGATTTATTGGAAAAACAGGGAATTATGGTAAGGACTATTCTCTCTCCTGACTGCGTGCGGGCTTGCGTCCACTATTTGACAACTGAGGCAGAAATCAATAAGTTAGTTGAGGGTGTTCTTACTCTAAGTAAAAGGAGATAGCTTGTTGTGCATGGAGGTAATGCCTTCAATAGTTAGCCCATTTTTTCAGCGCCTAAATTACTCAAAAAATGACTAATTGAAGGTTAGGTTATTTAAAATAACCTTGGGTTACAGCAATTGTAAGGTATGTGAGGCACACAGAAGAGGTAGGGACTAAGGCTCAACCTTGTCCCTACAAAATTCTGGAATGTACCAAATAAATCTGCGATGTGCTGTATCAATCTAAGTTGTTAATAAAAGTGTACAGCTATGTTTGGCTTCGATCGTCCCATCCTCCGCGATTGTTAAGGTTATATAACATAAAAATGCCGAGCGGGGACGAGGCAAATACGAATATTTTATCCAAGCAATTTTTTTATATTTTAGGTTGTCATCTGTGTTAAATAAATTTTTATTTTACCGTTGGCATGGATTTGACAAATAGAAAGGTAAATAATTTTACATTTTTATTCAATAATTCGCCTTGAACAAGTCAAGCTCTATTTGGGGCTTGATTTGTTTCAGTAAACTTGCGACCGTAATTAAATAGTAAAAAAATTTTTATGATAATATTTAGAATGAATGCACAAAGTGTTTGATTGCCTGTATTATAGATGAAATTTAAGTTAGCATTAACGGGGTGCTGACTCAGATTCGAGCAGAATGCTCACATCAAAAGACATCTCGCTCGGGGAGGGTGTACCGCAGTCTGTTAAAGATACTGAGCCAGCAGCTCGATGTCAATCTCGAACCCGGATCTGCTGATAGTCCCGACTTTAGAGCCGTGGAACATCTGTGGCAATAGTTAGCGAGAATACCTCACCCGATCGCATCTATTATGAGTACCAGCCGGATTTGATTCAACCAGCCCAGCTTATTTAACCACAGCTCGATCGAACTCCAGTTGATGTGGCTGACCCGCATCGGGTCAAATCTCACCTCTACCCCGATCGAGACAAACGCTTGCTATCATCCTAAGTGGGGTTTAGTTGATGTTTTTTGGTATTTTAAGCTACTTTTCCTGTTTTTCTGTTTCGGCCCAAACGGCGATCGTCAATATCGGCACCTTAACCGGGCTATAGAATATTGCTAGATGAGTTTGCTTGTACTGAGGTAACAGGTGAGGGAGACTGAAGGAAGCAAGTCAGTCACAGTCGGCTCCGAGAACATCCAAAACGGCTAATTTGCTAGATAATTCCTAGATATATAACTAACACTGACTCAAAGTATTGATAATTGGTCATTACGTCAAAAATTTCAAGACTTGTAGTACCTGAGTGCCCATGTTTCAAATTCTGGTTATTGACGATGATACTGCCGTTCAAGAGCTGCTGAGAAGAACCCTGAAAAAACAGGGTTACGAAGTGGCAGTAGCAAGTAATGGCGAAGACGGTGTGGCCCAAGCGCAAAAAATGCGTCCGGCCTTGATAATTTGCGATTGGATCATGCCGCGTTTGACCGGCATTGATGTTTGCCGTCGAGTGAAGGCAGATCCCGAACTGTCAACTACGCAATTCTTTTTATTGACTTCTTTGGGTTCGATCGCCGATAGAGTCAAAGGGCTCGACGCAGGTGCCGACGATTTTATCTCCAAGCCGATCGAACTCAACGAATTGCAAGCGAGAGTACGTGCCGGATTGCGCCTGCACCAACTCAGCCGAGATTTAAAAATTGCCAAGCAAAGTTTAGAAGCAGAGTTAGCTGAAGCGGCGGAGTACGTGCAATCGCTGCTGCCAGATCCGATGACGGAACCTGTCAGCATCGAAGCAAAATTCATTCCCTCCCGGCAGTTGGGCGGAGATTGCTTTGACTACAACTGGCTCGATAGCGATTATTTGGCGATTTACTTGCTCGATGTGGCCGGTCACGGTTTGCGGGCGGCGCTGCCTTCGGTGGCCGTGCTCAATTTGCTGCGATCGCGCGCTTTGCCCAACATTGACTACTACAAACCCAGCGACGTTTTGCGCGCCCTCAACACCACCTTCCAGATGAGCTACCAGAATGACAAGTATTTCACCATCTGGTATGGCGTTTACAACCGCATTTCTCGCCAGCTCGTTTATGCCAGTGCCGGCCATCCGCCGGCCGTGTTGATTTCGCAGTCGCCTGCTTCCACTACCAAAATCCAGCGATTAAAAACCCCCGGAATGCCAGTCGGGATGTTCCCCGACGCCCCCTATGTCGATAATTGCTGCGATGTCGAGGATTTAAGCACTCTCTACATCTTTAGCGACGGGGTATACGAGATTCACCAACCTGACGGCAATATCTGGGGGCTTGACCCTTTCGTCGATTTGCTAGCAGCTTACAACGGTGGGACCGCCGACCAGCTAGAAATGGTGTTGAACTACATTCAAACGTTGAACGCCAAAGCAGTTTTTGATGATGATTGGTCTTTACTCAAGGTAAACTTTGGCTAGCTGACCTCTTGCTGCACATCTGCGACTAAATAGCAAGAAGGCAGCAGCCAAAAGATTTAGTTAGCTGACAGAATTTTGCTATTAAAAGCATCCCGGGTAGGAAATATCTCGAAAACTCGATCCATGCTGGTGAGTTCAAATAAGATGCGGATTTGCTCGTTGATAGAACAGACGACTAATTGACTCCCAGCGGCACGGACTGTTTTGAGGGCCAAAACCAAAGCGCCCAAACCAGAACTATCCATAAATGTCACATCTTGGAAGTCTATCAATACCACATCGGCTCCCGCTTCCACGAGGTCGCTAATTTCTTGGCGAAATTGACTTGCTTTGGTGCCGTCTAAAATGCCAGAGGGTTGAATAATTTTAACTACAGGACTCATATTTTGCGGTGAGAAGATCGTAATTGCTAGCCAGACTACGCTAGTTTGACACTCCCCGCTTGAAAAGACGGGGATTCTTAAGAAATTATCACAGACCAATTTTCCAGGGCGCTGTCACTTCGCCTCCTTGCACTCCAGTCAACTATCTTACGATACTCGAATTTATGGTAGTTTTTGTCAATCGGGCTGTGCTGTTTTTCGAGTTTAACATCGTGGCGATGTCCTGCACGGACGAGAGCGCTCGGGTAGATTTTAGATTTTAGATTTTAGATTAGCTTGCTCCGGCGAGAGCTACTTCGACTGCACTCGGAGGACAAGTCGCTCGCAGGGTAAAGATTCGGGGATTCGTCAATAGTCGATCGCTCGATCGCACTGCTACATACAGCACTTGTCAGGTATGCGAGCTACAGATCAAAGGTAGGGACTCTGGAATGTACCCAATAACTCCGCAATCTGCTTTATCAAAAAAAGTAGTCCAACCATGACGGATCGAACTTCGAGAAAAAGCAGTCGATTACCATAACAAAAACCGGAGCTACAGGTTTTGATTTGAGATTTTAGACGTTAGATTTGCCCGGAGCAACTTCGCTCTTCGGGCAAGGATTGAGAGATTGAGGGCTTGCTCGATACCTCATCTTTTTGATAACTGCTAGATCAACTTTCCCAGGTCAACTCTCAAGATAAATGCGCGACGCTCGATCGTCAATTCCACCATTAAACCAAGCTAACTTTGGCGCGGTAGAGTAGTTTTTCGCCTTGTTTGTAGCCTGTGTAGCGGACTTTCACAAGTTGTCCGGACTCGGCTGTGCCTTCGATGAGCTGGTGCTGTTGCGGGTTGTAAGGAAGCTCGGCTCCCACTGGGGCGATCGACTCTACTCCCCAATGCTCCAATAACTGCTCGACGGGGCGCAGTAACGGCAGCAGTTTCTGCGCTCGCAAGTTGTGATTTTCCTGAGCTTTCAAAGCAGCAGTCGGCCACTGCAACATCCAAGATTCTAAAATTTGCAGGCTAGAGAGTTGGAATTCTTGCATCAAAGATACTCGCTGCTGTTCGATCGAAGCTTGCAGCCGCTGATATTCTTGTTCTAAGGCTGTGGGTACTGCCTCTTCTGGCTCTACAAAGTCAGGCGCCAAAGTTGCCAGCAGTTGGGTTAAGGAAATATTCAAACCTTGACTGATTTTGAGCAGGATGTCGGCTCGGGTTTTCAAAGCTAAGCCGCGACGCAGGCGGCTGAGATGAATTTCGGGAACTCCTGCTTTTTGACTGAGTTCTCGATCGCTCGACATCCCTGCCTGTTGCATCAGGCGTTGCAGTTGAGGAGCATAATCTGGAATAGGAGCTGCCACGAAAAAGTCATCCAAATTCAAAAATGGACATATTCTCGATCCTAAACTGTCAGGAGCCTGAAACACATACATCTTTGGGGCGGGCTCTCCGGCCCACCCCACAAAAGTTGTGGCACAGGCATCTTGCCTGTGGCGGGCTCTCCGGCCCACCCCACAAAAGTTGTGGCTATTTGACGGCAACTTTCTGGGCGACGGCGGTTGCAGTTGTCGCAGAGCCTTGCAAATGCGCTTCTAGGAACCACAAACGCTTGTCAATTGCCCGGGAGATTTCGGTGTACAAGTCGGCTGTATCAGCGTCGCCGAGTTCCGCTGCTTTGTCGATGGCGAAGCGCAGGTGTTGGGCGTAGGGCGCGTAGCGATCGGCCAAAGCAGTCACGTATTCTTTGCCGTCTAAAATATCGAACGGAAATTCTGGCAAGATCGAATCTGCTGCTGCCGTGCGGGCTGTTCCGACAGCCAAACCGCCCAAAGCAGTGACTCGCTCGGCAACCAAATCGATGTATTCTTCAAGTTCTCCGGCCATTTCATCAAACAGCAAGTGCAACTGATAGAAGTCCATGCCTTTAACGTTCCAGTGAGCTTGCTTGACTTGGGTTTTTAAGTCTAGAGTCGTTGCCAGCGTGGCGTTGAGCATCCCTACTACTTGAGTGCGGGTGGCCACTGACATATCGATGCGAGTTGGGTACAGGTGTTGTTTGTGGTTGTTAGCAGTCATAGATTTGTACCTTGTTAGTAGTGGTGATTGTCGATCGAATAATATCTGAGAAAAGTTTGGGCGATCGAATGTTTGCCTGTGGCCGATTGCTGTTGAGAGAGTCAGGCTAGGTGCATCTGCAACACGGCACGGGGAGCTCGGCGTACTTTACCAATAAATTGGGTCTAAAGCCCCGTCGTTCTAGGGCGGCTTTATTTATCTAACATCATACCAGATAAATATGATATAATCAGATCATGATAGTAAGAGAAGCAAAGTTAAAGAACGGAACA